>JBGOVH010000189.1:0-5590 GCA_041478005.1 Terriglobia bacterium
AGATGGCATCCAGCATATTGAAATGCTGAGGGAGTCCGGGCAGAAATATTTGTCAAGAAAATCTCTCTCTCTATTGACCCCCGTCCTCTTCATTTGAAAACAGGTTCAGCCAGAGTGGCCAGTACGGTGGCAGAAGCCTTTTCTACGTCAGCATGGAGGGAGCTGCCGTTGGCATCCATAGTGACAATGGCCGGAAATTCTTTAACTCTCAGGTGCCACATCGCTTCAGGGATTCCAAACTCCAACAAGTGAACGCCCAGAACTTCGTCGATGCAGCGAGAGTAATACTGAGCAGCTCCTCCGATGGCATTTAGATAGACTGCTCCCAATTCCTTCATTCCAGCTAAGGTTTTGGCGCCCATGCCTCCTTTTCCCATTACGGCTCGCACCCCATAACGCTTGATAATCTCCGCCTGATAAGGCTCCTCTCGGATGCTGGTAGTAGGGCCGGCAGCGGTTATCCGGTAATTGCCATTGTTCTTGAGCGCAACCGGGCCACAATGGTAGAGAATGGATCCTTTCAAACTCACGGGAGGCTCGTGCTTCATCAGATAGGAATGTACTGCGTCACGTCCGGTATAGAGTTCGCCATTGATCAATACGACATCCCCGACTTTCAGGCTGCGCACGTTTGCTTCGCTAAGGGGCGCTTGAAGCTTGATCTCTTTTCCTGTTTGCGGAAATCCTCCGGTCACGCCCATAGGTTTCGAGGGTTTTTCGTCACGGTAGAGCCAGTTCTTGATAGCGCCTGAATGGGCATCCAGAATGACACCGAGACGCCGGAAGGCCCAGCAATCATAGGCTACCGAGACAAAGAAACTCGCCGGCAGGCGATTGAGCACCCCGATCTTACAGCCAATGAGGGTAACGCCACCGCCAAATCCCATCGTTCCGATGCCCAGAGTATTGGACGCAGTCATAATGTAATCTTCTAATGCAGCCAGTTGAGGATCCGGATGGGTGTCATCAAGAGTTCGGAAAAGCTGTTCTTTTGCGTGAACGTAACCGGAGGTCCGGTCCCCGCCGATGCAGACGCCGATAGCACCGGCACTGCAACCTTGGCCCTGGGCTTGCCATACGGCATGCAAAATGCATTTTCGCACTCCATCGAGCGTTCGGTCGGCACGACCCAGGTGAGGAAGTTCGTATGGGAGCGAGTATTGGATATTCTTGTTCTCGCAGCCACCCCCTTTAAGAATCAACTTCACTTCAATTTCTTCCCTGTTCTCCCACTGATTGAAATGAAGAATGGGTGTACCGGGGCCCAGATTATCTCCGCTATTTTTGCCGGTAATCGAATCTACGGAGTTTGGCCGCAGTTTGCCTCTCCGGGTAGCTTCAGAAATGGCCTCCCAGATGAGTTTCTTCATAACGATTTGATCGGTAGTCACCGGTGTTTTGATCTCAAACGTAGGCATTCCGGTATCCTGGCAAATTGGGCCTTCGTCATCACAGGCCATGTCGATGTTGTTGGCGATGACTGCCAAAGCCTGAGAGGATTGTATTCCCGACTTCTCATTTTCTACTGCAGCTGCCATCGCCTGCCGAACATCCGGAGGTAAGTTCGTTGAGGTCTGGGTGATCAGTTGTAGCATGCTTTCCTTAAAGAATTGCATAAAATCTCCTTTGGGTGGCAACCGAAAACAAACTGCGATCCTAACGTCTCGATTATCTTAACACCGCAAATAATCTGTTGAAAGGGGTGAGTTAGTATTGTATGGTTAGCGGGCTTTTTTATTGGCTCTTAGAGGTCCCAGTTTTTCCCCGCAAGCTAACCTTTACCCGGACTGATTCATGCACAAACAGTGCCCCTCCTGTCAACAACTCCTGGATGAGAACGCGCGTTTTTGTCCGATATGTGGCGCCTCCGTCAGCGAAGTTCGACCGCTGGAGGCGTCAACTGAATTCGCTGACGGCCAGTTATCGCCTCCCCCAATCCCGGAAGGACAAGGTGATTTTGCATCGAGCCAGCCGAGCCGTTTATCTTCACCACCTCAACCTGCTCCAGCGAACCTATTGAAGCCGGCTTTTCTTGGAGGCATTGCGCTCGGTGTCCTTTCGGCTTTACCTGTGGTGAACTGCTGTTGCTTTCTTTGGGTGGGTGGTGGGGGCCTTCTAGCGGTGTATCTGCTGAGACAAGAATTCAGCGGAGAAATCAGCCCAGGCCTTGGCGCCAAGCTGGGACTGATGACAGGCCTGCTAGGCGCACTATTCTGGCAGGTTCTGGAACTCCCCATTTCTTATATTACTCATCATCCCGAGAGGGTCTATCAATTTCAGGACCTTCTGAAGAATCAGAATATCCCCGCAGAAAGTCTGCAACTTCTTGAAAAATTCCTTTCGATGATGAGCGATCCTCTGAATCCCATTTTCCTTTTGATCAGCATTTTCTTTAAGATCCTATTTTGCGGGATATTTACCATGATCGGCGGAATTCTAGGCACGGCTTTCTGGGGCAAGCCGAAGCTCCCAAACTAGAATTCACAAAGAATCATTGCATCTCCGTTCCCACTTACGCTCCACCCACTCCCAGACTCACGAAATTCGGCGGCTGCAGGCGGAGTTCCGCTACTTTTCACCTTGACATTTATGTGTTTTGGATTTTAGATATACGCAATTTCATCGCCTGTCTTATTTGAGTTCAGAAGGAAAGATTGCCGCAACTTTTGACCTTAATGTTTTGAGGTGTAACTGGTGAGATGGAGAGAGCTTGGTTTCAACGTTGTCGTTTATTGAATTTGAGAACAGGCTTTGAGTAGCTGCTGGGTTTGGAAATGATGAGAGTTTGTGTTGCCTGAAGTCTGAGATTTTATTCTATAAGCTACAAGGAGGATTGAGCGTGAATAGTGAAGAGAAGAGCGATAAGCCAGTTGAATCTGCCGCAGTTACCAGTGATGCCACCCCAAGCAGCGAAGGGTCGGCCGTACCCTCTCCTGCCCCTGAAGTCGCGGCCCCTTCTGTTTCTCCTGAAGCACCGCCAGCGCCTCCGGCCGAAGCCCCCAAGGCCGTGAAGAAACCCAAAGCTAAAGCCGCAAAAGCTCCCAAGAAACCTGCCAAAGCCGCGAAAGCCACCGCAGCCAAGAGCGTAGCAAAAAAGGCTAAGGCTCCCGCCAAAAAGGCTAAGGCTCCCACCAAAAAGGCCAAGCCTGCAGCCAAGAAGGCTAAAGTCTCCACAAAGGCTAAAACTGCTAAGAAGTCGTCAGCTTCTAAGACGGCGAAAAAAACTGTAAAAAAGCCCGCTTCCAAAGCGGCCAGGAAGAAACGGAAATAATCGGGATTTTGGGCAAGAAACAGTCGACAACTTTGGCCTGCCTTTTGTCAATCTGGGCAGGCCTTTTTTTTGGGGTGTGCCTTGCAGCAATCTTGGTGGAAGGGAACAACACCTCACGCAATTCCGGGATAATTCGGTCACGTTTCATTTGATGGGTAGCCACGATCACCGCGTTGTTTGCGGTGGTCGTGGATCCAGCGACGAAAAGCCCACGGCCAATGCAGGAAGCGCATTGACCGTGGCTACCAATACCCCAGAATATGTCAGCGTAATTATGAAACGGAGCGCTTAGTTAGTGCCAAGCTTATCAAACTTATCAAAATCTTACTTCGTTCCTAATCTGAAAAGGAGTTAAGACATGAAAAAGGTCGTTAGAACTTCGCAAGGTCCATCTCCACAGGCTCCCTATTCGCAAGCCATTATTGCCAATGGATTGGTTTTTGTTTCTGGACAAGGGCCAATCGATCCAAAGACCGGCAAGATCGTCCTGGGGGATATCAAAAGCCAAACCAAATTGGTCATGGACAATATTGATGCGATCCTTAAAGCAGCTGGCTCCTCACTGGACAAGGCAGTGAAGTGCAGCGTCTTCTTGAGGGAAATTAAAGATTTTGAAGCCATGAATGAGGTGTACAAGACTTACTTTAAGGAAAATCCGCCCGCACGAACAACAGTTCAAGCAGGGGATATTTTCGGTGGCATTGGGGTTGAAATCGATTGCATTGCGACCTTGGATTGATTCAGGTTGGAAAGTTCAATGGACCAAACTATCCGCTGGGGAATAATTGGCTGTGGCGAAATTGCCAACAAACGAGTCGCCGCTGCCATCAAATCAGCCGGAAATTCAAGATTGGTAGCGTGTGTTCGTAAGAATCCGGACAGGCTGGCGGAGTTTCAGCTGCAGCACGGAGTTCCAAAGGGATATGTCGACACCAAAGAACTTTTTTCTGATCCTGAAAGAGCGTCCCATCGGGATCCTTTTTTGAAGAGAGGAACATCATGTCAGAGATTGGATTTGGCATTATCGGATGTGGGAATATCTCATCCATCCACGCTCAAGCGATTCAAGCTATTCCTGGAGGGCGTTTGAGGGCCTTTCACAGTCGCGGTCACCCGCGGGCGGAGAAGATGGCCCGGCAATTTGGTGTGGATTTAGAGCCGGACTTGGATCGGTTCCTCGCCCGGCGGGATATTGAGGTGGTTAATCTCTGCACCCCGAGCGGGACACATGCCGAACTGGGAATTCGGGCTGCCCGAGCGGGAAAGCATGTGATTGTTGAAAAACCAATCGATGTGACAATGGAAAAAGCGAAGAAATTAATCGAGGTGTGCCAGCAGGCGAAAGTCAAGCTGGCGGTCATTTTTCAATCTCGTTTTCTGCCAGCGGTTCGAGTTCTGAAAAAGGCAATCGATCGGGGCCGGTTGGGAAGATTGATTGTTGGAGATGCCTATGTGAAATGGTATCGCAGCCGCGAATATTACGAGGCAGCAAGTTGGAGGGGGACCCTGGCGTTGGATGGAGGAGGGGCGTTGATTAACCAGTCGATCCATACTATCGACCTTTTGTTGTATCTGGCCGGCCCTGTATCTTCCGTTTTTGCCTTTGCCGACAAGAAACTTCATCCCTACATAGAGGCAGAAGACACCGCTGTTGCTGTGCTCAAATTCAGGAATGGTGCGCTGGGAGTGGCCGAAGGTACTACGTCGATCTATCCTGGATTTTCCCGCCGAGTTGAGATCCATGGTGAAAAAGGGAGCGTGATTCTGGACGGAAACGAAGTGACAACCTGGAAGCTGCTGGACACTGGAGAAGAGGAAGAGGAGCTGTCCAGCCTCAAAGAAAGAGATCTCTCAAATGGCGCTTCCGACCCTATGGCGCTGGATATCTCGGGTCATCGCCGCCAAATTGAAGACCTCATCCTTGCCATCGACCAGAATCGACCTCCATTGATCGATGGAACGGAAGGGCTGAAAGCACTCGAACTGGTTTTGGCGATCTATCGCTCTGCCAAAGAAGGGCGCCTGGTAGAGCTGTAGGGAAGTTCACCATGCTCCTCGCGATGGCGACAGGATTGAAGAGAATTGAGGGATTTCGTCCTCGTTCTCGTCGCCGTCCTCGATTTTCAATGCCGATTACGACGACACCGACGAGTTTCAGAAGAAACTAATGCATATCATCGCAAAGTGCGGGAGCTCCTCATCAAATCTGTTGGGTTTTTTGTTCAACTCGGATGATTTGAAGATATGAAAGCTGTACTCTTGGCCGCAGGCAAGGGAACGCGAATGCTCGACCTCACCGCTTCACAACCCAAGCCGATG
>JBGOVH010000441.1:0-3552 GCA_041478005.1 Terriglobia bacterium
GATCCTCTGAGCTTTGGCTTGTCGTTCGGGCAGGCTAATGTGCCACGGCATATCCAGTTCGGCATCAAGCTCAACTTCTGATGCCTGCACCGCCGGTTTGCCGGAGCAGCATCTGATCGTCACAGCTCGACAAAAAGTCTCCGCCTCGTGAGTCATTCACGGGTCGGAGACTTTTACTTTTTCCCTCTCCCTTCGTCTCTCCAGAAGACCCATATTCTTTTCGAAAGCCTCATGATACGCTTTCATTTGTCCATGAACACCAGGCGCCTGGTTCAGACCGCACTTCTGGGTATTATCTTAAACTTAGCTGCCCTCCGAAATGTGAATGGACAGGAGACTCTCCCTGGGCCACTTCCGCTGCAAACGGCAGCTTCATTCTGGGGGGGAGAAATCACGGTGAAGGGGACCTGCTCCGCCTTCGGCCTGGGTTCCAATCCAGATGCCGCTCAAACCTGTCAAAGCATCCCGGCGAGCCTGAGTGGCGGCAAATTGGACCAGGTGCGTCAGCTCTCAGACAAGCTGATCACGCAGCTTCCACAGAATGGCGTGGGTCATTACTGGCTGGGTATTCTGGAGCTGAAGCAGGAGAACTTCATCTCGGCGTTGCGCCATTTTCAGGCGGCAGTGGATCGGAGTCCCCAGATCCCGATGGCGCACCTCATCCTCGGCATGTCTTATGCGATCCTGCGACAGTTCGAGCTGTTTAAGCAGGAGATGGTATGGCTAACCGAGCATGCCCCCAACGAATCGCTGGCCTACTTCTATCTAGGTCAATACTACTCTAAAGATCTGGATCAGGTAGACAAAGGCATGGAGTATTTCAGGCAAGCGCTGCAACGAAATTCGAACGATATTCGATCCCGATATCTTCTTGGCTATGCTTTGGAACTCAAAGGGGACCGGGAAAAGGCCATGGAGGAGTACGAGACGACCTCTGCGGCTGCAACCGCTCAAGGAGCCGTTTATAGCTTGCCATTGCAGGGGCGAGCTCGCCTCTATCTGCAAGAAGATAACGTGGACAAAGCGTTCGAGTACGCGCAAAAGGCGATTCAGTTGGAGCCCGCCTTGGCCAGTAATCATCTGCTTTTGGGCAAGCTCTACCTTAGGACCGGTGATCTTTCCAAAGGTGTGTCTGCTCTAAGAAAAGCAACGGAATTGGATCCAGCGGACGCTGCACCTTATCACTTGCTGTTCAGAACCTATCTCAAGCTCAAAATGCCGGCAGAGACCAAATGGGCGCAAACCCGATTCGAGGAAGTGAAGAAAGCTTACGGTGAGGACTAACTAGTACTTAGTTGCATAAGTTCGCGCCATGTTGTTGTAGCCGGGGGCGCCGACCCCGGCCGGCCTCAACGCGGCCAGCTACAGCACGAACTTCTGCAATTTAGTACTAGGCGCCAGGGGAGGCTGGTAGAAACCACATTTTCCCCGAAGGGGATAGACAAATCAGCCCAGGGTTGACGCGAAGCGTTACCCTGGGTCAAGGTTTCTCCATCCATCCCCATCCCCAAGGGGTATGAACAAAACTCGCGTCGTGTGTGCATCCCCTTCGGGGAAACAGGCGCTTCGCATGGTGATTGTAATAACTCAACAATCGACGTTCGTCATTCGACAATTTGCTTCTCCACTTCTCATGAAGATAACAACTCTCATTCGTTGTCTACCGATTCTTCTTCTCGTCCTCCTTCTCGCGGGCTGCCGCAAAAAGGAGCCCGATAGCGGGTTTGATCTCATTATCATCAATGGCAATGTTGTGGATGGTTCGGGAGGTCTTTGGTTTCCCGCAGATGTGGCGGTCAAGGGCGATCAAATTGTTAAAGTCGGAAGATTGTTGGACAAGGACAAGAATGCCCGTCTGGTTATCGATGCAAAGGGTTTGACGGTTTCTCCCGGCTTTATCGACATCCATAGCCATTCGGATTTCACATTACTTGTCGACGGCACGGCACAGAGCATGATTCGCCAAGGAGTCACGACTGAAGTTTTGGGGGAAGCAGAATCTGCCGGGCCCCTGTTGGGGAAGGCGAAACTGGATTTAAGCGAGTATCAGCTTCAGGCGGATTGGAAGACTCTGGGAGAATACTTCGTTCGTTTGCAGCGGAAGGGGATCTCTGTAAATGTGGCTTCTTATGTGGGCGCTACTCAGATCCGCAGTTGCGTTTTGGGAGAAGAGAGCCGGCCGCCAACTCCTGAAGAAACAGAACAGATGAAGCAGCTCGCAGCCGCGGCCATGCGTGACGGCGCTATGGGGCTTTCGAGTTCTTTGATCGTTCCTCCGGATACTTATCTGGATACGCGCCAGCTGATTGATCTGGCCTCGGCCGTCAAACCCTTTGCAGGAATCTATTCCACCCATATCCGCGGTGAAGGGGATGGCATCCTGGATGCACTTCGCGAGGCCATTGCGATTGGCGAACAGGCGCAGGTGCCGGTGGATATCATCCATCTTAAGATTGCCGACAAACGCTTTTGGGGGAAAATGAAGGCAGTTTGCGATTTGATAGAAGAGGCGCAGGCTCGTGGCCTCAAGGTTGGGGCCAACCAATATCCGTATGTTGCGGGACAGAATGATCTGGTAGCTTTGATCCCTCCCTGGGCCATGGAGGGCGGCCGTTCCAAAATGCTCGAGCGCCTCAATGATCCCAGCCTGCGGGCTCGCATGGAAAAGGACATTACTGCCGGAGTGAAGGGCTGGTATGACCACTACCTGGCCATGAAAGGGTGGGAAAGCGCTGTGGTCGCGTCTGTGAGGAGTGCGAAAAACAAAGTCTGGGAAGGGAAATCCGTTGCCCAGATTGCGTCTGGACAAAACAAGAGGCCATTCGATGTCGTCTTTGATTTACTTAAGGAGGAGGGCGGCTCGGTCCCGGCGATTTATTTCTTGATGAGTGAAGACGATGTGCGCTATGCCATGCAAGTCCCCTGGGTTTCGATTGGCTCGGATGGCAGTGCTGTCCGGCCGGATGGAATCCTGGGCAACGGGCGCCCCCATCCTCGCTGGTACGGAACCTTTCCTCGCGTCCTGGGTAAGTACGTGCGTGAAGAAAAGGTGCTGTCGCTGGAGGAGGCCATCAAGAAGATGACCTGGCTCAATGCCAAAAAGCTGGGATTGGATGATCGAGGAATTCTAAGGGAAGGGAAGAAGGCAGACATTACGATCTTTAGTGCAGATCGAATTATCGACAAGGCAACCTTTGAAAACCCGCATCAGTATCCTGAAGGGATTGAGTACGTCATCGTGAACGGAACCTTGGTGGTGGACAAAGGAAAACATCTGGGAACCAAGCCAGGAAAGATCCTGTACGGGAGAAAAGCAGGGGACAGGGGATAGGGAACAGGGGACAGGGGATAGGGGACAGGACAGAGGCAGGTTTGAGGTTTCAGGTGTGAGGATGTGAAATAGTTCTTGCCTTCTTACCACGTTCTAATAACCTGGTGGAAAAGCTCCCCTCCTCAGCTGAGGTCAGCCAGCACGGGGTGGTGGGACGCCGCGTCGGGCGTCACGTGCAGCATCGGGGGCAAACCACCCCCGCCGTGACCTTTGGCCACAGC
>JBGOVH010000091.1:0-8164 GCA_041478005.1 Terriglobia bacterium
AATTTAAACCATGAGAGTTCTACGGTTAGAGTGAGGCTCTGCCATGTTCTGGGGATGATCGGGGACAAGTCAGCACTGGATAGTTTGAAAGAAAGACTGCAGGACACCAACAAAGATGTTGTCTCGGAAGCTGCCTTGGCGATTCGGCGTCTTGGGGCCAGCAGTTGAACCAAGCCCAGATCCATTTCCATCTTCTGCTTAATTGATTTCCCAAATCCGAAAGAATTTTCCTTCTTAGAAGTTCCTGTTTCATTTCTTCCGTGTCCCCCACAATCCTTAGTTGCTCCTGTGAGGCTCTATCCAACAGGTTGAAAGCCTCTCATTTTCCCAGCTCTTCTGTCTTTCCAATAAAACAGGGTAATTCACTAATTAACAGGCTTGACAATCTAATATGGCTATATTAATGTCCATCGAAACTTTGCCGATAAAGGGGACAAAACCTAAGTTTTGGGGATAGATTGATGGCCCAACACAAAGAAGTCATGAACATTAAAGAAGCTTCCCAGTATCTGGGGATTTCCCCTGACACCCTTTATAAGTATGTTTCCATGGAGCGTATACCTGCTTTTAGGTTGGGAAACCGGTGGCGGTTTAAGAAAACCGTTCTGGATGAATGGATGGAATTCAAGAGCAAGAAAAGCGCGGTGGAAAAAAGATAAAGTTTGTGTTTTCAATTCACGATACGTTTCTTTTGAATCTCAGAATAAGGGGCTAGGATTGTGCAACTATTCTCCAGGCAAAAACCGTTGGTGGGACTCGATATTGGTTCCAGCTCAGTTAAGGCGGTTGAATTACGCAAGATAAAGAAGGGATATGAGCTGGTCCATGCGGGCCTCGAAGCACTGGCTTCCGATACGGTTGTTGACGGAGCCATTATGGATGCGCTCTCTGTTGCGGACTCAATATCCAAAATATTCACTGAGCAGAAAATCAAGACCAAGAGCGTGGCCACTTCGGTTTCCGGCCACTCGGTCATTGTGAAGAAAATACCTCTTGCGGTGATGAGCGAAGAAGAATTGGCTGAGTCCATTCAATGGGAAGCGGAACAGCATATACCCTTTGACATCAATGACGTCAATCTAGACTATCAGATTCTGAATACTGTCAATGCTTCAGGCACCACGGAGGTTTTGCTGGTTGCGGTCAAAAAGGACAAGATTCTCAACCACACCAATGTAATTACTCAAGCGGGGAAAGTGCCCATCGTTGTGGATATTGATGCTTTTGCCATGCAAAATGCATTTGAGACCAACTACAACCCGGCTTCCAACGCGACTGTGGCTCTCCTTAACATAGGAGCCAGCATCATGAATATTGTGGTGACCAAAGGAGGCATGCCGTTGTTCACACGCGATGTTTCTGTGGGGGGGAATCAGTTTACAGATGCTTTGCAGAAGGACATGAATTTGAGTTTTGAAGAAGCCGAACAGGTCAAAAGGGGGAGGTCCATCGAAGGGGTTCACGCCGAAAGCGTGGAAGCCTTGATCCAGTCAGTTTCAGAAGTGCTGCTGTTGGAGATTCAGAAAACCTTTGACTTCTTTAGAGCGACCACCGCGGGGGACCAACTGCAGCGTATTTACGTCAGCGGCGGCTGTGCCAATGTGAACGGGTTTATCGACTTATTGCAGAGCCGCCTCAGCATTCCTGTCGAACTGATGGACCCGTTCAGGAATATTTCCATTGGCAAGGGAATTGACTTAGGCCATCTCGAAGAGATTTCGCCCAGCATGGCGGTTGCGGTGGGCCTAGCCTTGAGGAGCTTTGATAACTTATGATCAAGATTAATCTTCTAGGCAAAACCGCCGGCAAGTCACCCAAGGCCAAAAAGGCACGGGCTGCTTCCAATCTGGTTCTTCAGGTAATCATGGCGATTTCGGTGGTTGTGATTTCGCTTGGGATCGTTTACTTCTGGCAAAAAATTCTCAGGCAGGAAGATGAGGACTTAAGCCGTCAAATCACTCAGGCAAAAAAGGAAAAAGCCCACCAGGAAAGCCTGCTAAAGGAAAATGAGGTTTTCGAAAATCGTCGGAAACTCCTTGAGACACGGATTGGCATCATTGAATCCCTTAAGAAAAACCAGTCCGGCCCAGTTCAGGTCTTAGATGTATTAAGTGATTGCGTTCAGCGTTCGGACGGCGTCTGGTTAAAAGAGCTAGCCCAAAAGGATAACCTCATCACTCTTACTGGGATAGCCAAAGGCTCCCCTGACGTAGTAGCCGATTTCATCACGAATCTGATGAGGGTGGGGAACTTCAAGAACGTCAATTTGATTAACCTTCAAGAAGCGGAAAGCAAATATACCTTCTCGATTACATTTGAGGGCAACCTCGTTCCGCAGCCAGGGAAAACTTCCTGACTCTGCGGCCTTAGAGCTATAGGTTATGGATTTTAATTTAAAAGGGCTGAACAACATTCCCTGGTATACGCAACTCGGAATTTTTCTTCTATTCGGAATCTCAATTGTTGGGTTGGGTTGGTACTTCTTTATTTCCGGATTCAGTGAACAAATCGACGTGAAAAGGAGCCAGTTGGATGCTCTGAAAGTGGAGATCCTGCGAGGTCAAGCCGTTGAGCAAAAACACCAGGAATTCATGACTCAAAACAAACAACTATTGAGCAAGCTGTTAACATTGAAAATCATCCTGCCGGAGGCCAAACAAACCGATCAACTCCTTCGTCAGGTGCAGGAAAGTGCGGTGGCATCTAGCCTCATTATTAAAAAGTTTCAGCCGTTGCCAGTCGTACAGAAAGATTTCTTCTCGGAATGGCCGATCAATCTCGAATTGGATGGCAGTTACCACAGTTTGGGGGCTTTCTTTGACAAGCTGAGCAAGTTCTCCCGAATTGTCAATGTGTCTGATGTCAAGATCGTAGAAAGTAAGAACACAAGGGCCAACCAGACTATTTCCGCCACCTGTGTGGCCACAACCTTTGTATATAACGAAGAGAAGGACCCTGATTCGAAGGCCCAGAAGGCTCCCCCCGTAAAAAAATGAGAGTAATAGCCTTGCGATTCCTAATTCTTACAAGCTTGATGACATTATTTTCGGTATTGGAAGCACAGCACTATGCGCAGAAGGATGACAAGTCTACGGTCGAGAAACCGGTTTCTGGCGGTGCGGCTGCCAAGGCCATCACAGCGGCCAAAAACACGCTAGCCAAGGACGAAAAAATCGGCGGCTTGCCAGCATCCTCGGTGACGGGAGCTGCAACTTCCACCGAACCGCCCTCGAGTTCCCGAACTGCGCTCGCCACGGGAACTGGAACAGCTCCCGCCCTGAATTACCGGTATGAGGCGAAGGGACGGAGAGATCCTTTCAAGAGCTTGGATGTGGTGACCACGATCCAGGCAACCACGGCCCCCATTGTCCGGCCGCCTGGACTGAAAGGGCAATTGGTTTCAGAAATCAACGTGGTGGGAATTGTCAAATCCAAGGACGGTTACATGGCGTTGGCCAATGGGTATCGTGGCAAGACATTTTTCATCCATTCCAAAGACGAGCTTTACGATGGAAAGGTTCTTCAAATCAAAAGTGACACGGTTGTTTTCAGCCAAACCTTAACGGATAACCTTGGCAGGAAAATTACGCACGAAGTGGTCAAGAAGCTATATCCGACGCGAGGAGAAGGAAAAGATGAGAAGTAATAATCCTGGCAGGCTTATACGCATGAAAATTCTTCTAATAATGATGACGTTATACGTTTCGGTTTTACTGGGGCAAACTCCAGAGAGCCTCCAAAGCGGTCCAGCACAGCTGGAAGACCTCTCTTTCACAAGTACTCCCAACCAGACGGTCATCATTATTCGCGCCGATCGTGTGTTCGATTACACGTCTTACTATCCCAATCCTCGGCTCTTTATCCTAGACGTACCAAGCTCTCATTCCGGACTGGAAAAGAACTTCGTCGATTTCAAGACCTCTCAGGTCGATTTCGCCAGCGTGTCTCAAATTGGTGAGGGCCAAAGGCCCATGGTTCGCATTGAGTTCAATCTGACGCGGGCCATCCAATACTCGTTGCAGGCAGAGGGAATGAAACTGCGACTGGTTTTCAATTCTCTAAAGTCCTCCATGCCTGAATCTTCGTCCAAGAAACAAGTCGGCGGAATCGATGGTACAGCAATGGCCACAGAGGATAAGGGAATCGCAAAAGCTTCGGGGAGTCCAGCGACTTCGCCAGTTCCTGCGAAAGATGTCAACCTTGAGGAAGACGAACAGAAAATCCAGTTCACGTTGCAAACCACGGGCAAACCCTCATTCCAGCATTTTGAGCTCGATTCTCCTCACCGCCTCGTCGTGGATGTCGGTGAGGCCGTGTTTAAGGTTTCTCGCCAAACCGTGAGGATCAACTCCGACTTCATTCAGCGAATACGATTTGGTTTCGGAGAGAAGCAGCAAGGGAAGCTCGTCCGTTGCGTTTTTGATCTGTCACAAAGACTGCCTTATGAAGTTGAGGCCTTGGATGCGGGCTTGATTATTCGGTTTCAAAAGCAACGTGGCATTGCCAAGCTGCAAAAGCTTGCAGAGCCCAGAACCGAGGCTGTGATGAAGACCGAAACTGCTCCAGAACTTGCTACCGAAACGTCGACGCCGCCAAGGACCGAAGAGCCGGCTCAGGCAAGAGTCGGAGAAGAGAATCAGGGCAACCCAGAGACCATAAATTTGAGCAAAGCTGAAGTAGCCATTGCCAAGATCGAAGCGCCGGTCACAACTGCAGAAACTTCTGGGGACTTGTCTTCGAAGCCCAGAAATAGTGCTGCTCTGTCAGGTTTCCAGGAGTTAGTGACTGAGGTTCCCGTTTCACCAGAGAATTTGTTTTCCAATCTGCTTTCAGTCCAGGGCAACCAGTTGTTGGATTCCATCGTCATGGCTGAAATGCAAAAGCTGGTAATGCCCCAGCCCGTGGCCGCCCCTCAGGCATCCCCGTTGATTGAAGGCACATTGAGCCCCGCCCAAGTCGACCCCAAAGACAAGCAGCCTGAAGTAGTGTTGTTGAATAGTGATTTGAAAGTCGCTGCGCCTCTCCCACCAACAGAGGTGGTGGTTCCTCCTGTCGCTCAGGTCCAGGAGGAGAGAACTAACTCATCTCCCATCCTGGCAAATGAGGTGAGCACACATGCGGGATCGGAAGCTGTGACTTCCTATTCTAACCAGGATGCCCCGGTCTTCGACCTCATCGCACCCGTGTCTGAGGAGGGATTACAGGCCGCCACCCAAGCATCCTCTTCAGAGACTACTCCCGAGGCGAAGGTTGATGTCACGAGAACCACCCCAATCGTTGCGGAATCTACGCTTCCCTCTCGCGATGAAGAAAAAAATGAGTTCAGAAGCGCGACATCGAACTCGGGCTCGAATCCTGAATCGGCTCTATCCACGTCCGCATACGTCGAGGCTCCTATTCCTTCCGAGCCTGGTGGCGTTGGGTTGAAATCAAACGTAACGAAGCAGGAATCAAAATCTGCTCCTCAGCAGGTGGCGTTGGCGCATACTCCTCCGGCTCCAATGTTGAGCATCAGACCTGCTCCGGTTTCCTCAGATCAGCCCAAAGTGAAGAGCGCGGTTGCGTCACAATCTCCAGCCAGTGTCAACCCAACAGCGGAACATGTGGCTTCAGCAAGCTCAGGCACAGGTGCAGCCGCAACTACTCTTATGCCTGCACTTCAAACCTCAGTCGCCCCCGCAACCGTTACTGTGGTTCCAACTGCCACAGTAGCCCCGGTTCCCGCAACCACTCAGGTTGCTGCGGCCCAGGGTGTTTCTGCCCAGATTGCTCCGCCTTCTTCAGTGACTGTGTCGCCTGCGCCTACTCCCGTGGTTGTTCCAGCACCACAGTCCCAGTCAGCCAACAGCCAAGTGATATCTCAAGCTAGTATTCCCACGGCACCCAAATTCTCTGGCGAGTTGATTTCACTGGAGCTGAAGGATGCCGATATTAAAGACTTCTTCCGTCTGATCGGCGAGATCAGTGGCTTGAATATTGTTCTGGATCCGGATGTCAAAGGGGCACTGACGATTTTCCTCAATGATGTTCCCTGGGATCAGGCTCTGGATGTGGTCTTGCGGAACAACTCTTTGGGGAAGCAGCTCGAAGGGAATATCCTTCGAATTGCCAGCAATGCCACTTTACAGGTTGAAGAAGAACAGCGGAAGCGCCTGGCTGATGCGCGTGTGTTGGCCGCCGAGCTGCAAACCGAGACCCGTGTCTTGAGCTACGCTAAGGCTGCCGAGATGAGTCTTGTTCTGAAGAAAATTCTCTCTCCGCGCGGCGACATTATTGTTGATACTCGAACCAATTCGATGATCATCCAGGATATACCGGCAAAGTTTCAGGCCATTGACGTCTTGATCAAACAGCTGGATAAGAAGATTAAGCAGGTGGAAATTGAAGCACGCGTGATTACGGCTACACGTGACTTCCTAAGGGATGTGGGAGTTCAGTTTGGGGCCATTTATGGGAATTATGAGAAGAACACGCTGGCCGGAGCGGTTCCAGGCAATCCTTTCACACGGACGCCCAAGCCCAGCGTGACCGTTTCAGCGGGGCAGTCGGGGGGCGCCACTAATGCGTTACCCCTCATTAGCAATTTGGGCGCAAACGCTCCGACCAGCGCGCTGAGTTTCTTTGCAGGAATAACAGATCGTTTCCTGCTCGATGTCATCATTACTGCAGCTGAGCGCCGTGGCTCCGCCAAGCTTCTCTCTAAGCCCAGGATCATTACTCAAGACAACATTGAAGGGTTTGTCCAACAAGGTGTTAAGATTCCAGTTCAAACTACCATCAATAACACCGTCTCGGTTCAGTTCTTTGATTTCTCACTGAAGCTGACGGTCACCCCTCAGATTACGGACGAAGGAACGATTATCTTAAAAGTTGACGTTGAAAACTCGACACCGGACTTCTCACGACAGGTTCAGGGAGTTCCCACGGTCAATACACAGCAGACCAAAACTACCGTTTTGGTGACGAATGGGGGTACGGTGGTTATCGGAGGCGTGATGATTGACAGTGAGCAGACCAATATCCGTCAGGTCCCAGGGATTGGCAGTCTTCCCTTGATCGGCAACCTTTTCAAGAATCGTTCTGTCACCAAGCAGACTCAAGAGTTGATCTTTTTCCTGACACCCAAGATCCTGTGATTGTCGTTCGTTCCATTATATGTTCTCCGAGTTGCTAGAATCCATCATTAACAAAGTGGAAGGGACACTGGGGGCCGTGGTGATGGGGATGGATGGCATCTCTATTGAGAAGCGTCTTCCAGGCGCCGATATCAATATCGAGTCCCTGGCTGCCGAGTTTACTTCAGTTCTTCGCTCCTCGTCTTCAACCACTCAAGGTATCGGGTTGGGCCTGATCGAAGAATTCATAGTAACCACCGATCAACACATCATTGCCGTAAAGATGATTACTCCGGAGTACTTCCTCCTTCTCCTTTTGCGAAAGGACGGCAATCTCGGCAGAGCTCGATTCGAACTGAAAAAAGCCCGATACGCACTGGCAAAGGAGTTCGTGATCTAGTGCCAACGTCCAAGTGTGGTTAGCTATGTTTGGGGCTGCTGAAGCCATCACACGTCACCTAGTATTACTCTGTTAAGTATTTCTTGACGTTTTTGCCTTCTTGATTTAGGCTTGGCGCATGAAATGGAACGCCAAGCTTTGGAAAGAAAACTGTCGTCATTTCACCAAGTTTATGACTCCTCTGATTGCCAGTCTGGGCCGAAGCGAGCGGCGTGTGGCTGCGTTGCGCTATGTTCAGGGAGCTGATGCCGGGCCATCGGAAGTCGGGAAATATGGGGGAAATATGGGGTCACATCTCATTATTAATTATTTAATAATGAGATGTGACCCCATCTTGTCCAGACCCAATAGTTGGAATCGCTATGCCTACGTGGAGAACGATCCAATCAACTACTACGATCCGTCGGGTCTTCTGGTCCAATGTCCTGCCGGGGACATGAACTGCATCGACGTGACCGCACCCGCACCAGACCCGTTAAATCTTTTCTGAATGGGGTATTGGTTGACACCAACTATCGCTTTGGGGATATGGAACAACCCCGCCTTCGCTAATGCCGGAGTACCGGCTCCGCAACCTCCGCCTCCACCTCCCCAAAATGAACAACTCCTGATGGCTGGGTTGGCTCGTGCTCTGCAAGCACTGAGTCTC
>JBGOVH010000584.1:0-2717 GCA_041478005.1 Terriglobia bacterium
CTCCTCGGTCGGGCTCACGAGCAGGTCCTGATAAAATTTCTTCGCGTAATATTGAAGAGCCTTCCAACGCCCGAAGTAATCCATGCTGGACCAGGAAACGGCAGGCCAGCAATCCGTGATCTGCCAGAATAGAGAGCCCGCGCTGCGCGGCATCATTCGCCTCAAGTGCTCCGCCCCAACCTTGATGGCTTCTGCCTGCAAAACCTGGCTCCCATAAATCAGAGACTCAAAGTCTCGAGGTTGCGGCAGATAGCGAACAAGGTAATTGAGTATTCTCGGGTTGCCTTTTGGGTCTTTCTGATGAGCCAGCATGACCGCTGAACTTAGGCCATGGTCCTTGCTCTGGGCAAAGGTATTGAGGGTGCTTAGCTCCGGCAGAGACTGGAAACCATATTCACTCATGAATCGGGGAGATTGCTTTGCGTAGTCTTCTACTGGCAAGTCACTATGCCACACTCCCCAATAGTGAACATCTCCCAATTTCTCTGAGTTCGGTTTCTCTTCCAGGTTTGAGCCGGGAGAACTCGGCCAGTAGGGCCGGCCAGGGTCCATCAGTGTACAAACAGCAGGCAAGATTTCTCTGAAAACCTTCTGGTAATCATTCCAGGATTGAGCCGGAAAACGCTTCTTCCATCCCCACTCAAACCAGCCGGTCTCCACCTCGTTGTTTCCACACCAGAGTGCCAGGCTTGGGTGGTTTCGGAGTTGCTGGATGATATCGGTGGCTTCCAGCTTCACGTTTTCGAGAAAAAGCGGGCCTCCTGGATAGAGAGTGCAGGAGAACACGAAATCTTGCCAGACCAGAAGGCCCAGTTCGTCGCATAGATCATAGAACTCCTGGCTCTCGTAGATACCGCCGCCCCAGACGCGCAACATGTTCATGTTGGCGTCCCTGCAGGATCTGAGCAGATGGCGATATTTCTCTGGCGTCACTCGGCTGGGAAAACTGTCCGCAGGGATCCAGTTTCCACCTTTAGCGAATACCGGAACTCCGTTCACTACGAATTGAAAGCTCTTTCCCCAGGAGTCTGGCTTTTGCTGCAGCTCCAGAGTGCGAAGTCCGATGCGGGTTGCGGCTTCGTCTCGGGTGACATCCCCGACTATCAGTCGCGCTTTTAGTGTGTAGAGAGGTTGGTCACCCAGACCATTGGGCCACCAAAGTGCCGGATTTGGAATCACCAATTCCATGACAACAAGATTCCGTCCGGTCTTCAGTTTTGCCCGTTGCTCTAGCACCTGGGGTTTTGCTTTTGGATTCTCGACAATCACAGTTGCTTCCGCATCGATAGACGCAAGTACCTCTACTGTTGCGCTCAGCCTGGCTTCACTCGAACTCAACTGCTTTTGCAAAACGTGAAAGTCGACGATTTTTGTTTGATCCCAGGCTTCCAAGGTGACTGGCTTCCAGATGCCGCAAGTCACCAGTCGTGGCGCCCAATCCCATCCATACTGATAGGGTGCTTTGCGGGTATAGGGACTGGTTTTCTCGATTCGATCGTTCACGGCAGGAAGAGGATGTTTCAACTGCCTTAGGATTGGAAGGACCTCGTTAATCGGGGAACTGAAATGAACCTGCAAGATGTTTTCGCCTGCCTTTAGAGATTTCCTGCAGTCTACGCTCCAACGTCGAAACATGTTGTTGGTTTTGAGCAGGGGTGTTCCATTCAAAATTACAGTGGCGTAGGTATCCAGGCCATCGAACTTCAGCTCAATGTTTTCGTGTTTCAGAAATTCGCCAGGCAAGAAAAAGGTGGTTTGATATCTCCAAAAGGTCTTGCCGATCCATTGCAGCTTTTCTTCGTTATCTGCATAAAAAGGATCTTCAATCAATTTATTGTTCAACAAATCGGTGTGCACACAGCCAGGCACAGTTGCTGGATACCACTTGTCCTTGCCGGCTTCTTGAAACTGCCATCCATTGTGCAAGAAAAGCGTAGACCTGGATTTGATAGGCCCCACCGGAGGTTTCATGCGAGAATTGTTCAACTCCGCTATGGGCGCGGCATTCATTGCCCGAAGTGACCTCCCTTGTATTCCGCCCTTGTTATGGGGCGAACTACTGGTTCGGTCCCCCTCAAGAAGGGAATGGGGCCTTGAGGGGGCTTCCACTGAGGGTTTGTAGTCGTTTTCAATAGCGATTTGTGAAGTTGAGAAGAAGAGCAATACGAGAGCTGTCAGATTGAACAGGCCCGAGGTCAGGCTCCTGAACAATCGTTTTAATAGTCTCAATGATTTCATGAGTGAAACTTTGTTCTGCGGGAGAGCACATCCAATATGGGACTCCTATATTACCATTGGCGGTATGGTTTACTGGAAACAAGATTCTCTCATGTGAAAGTAGTGTCTAGAATACCGGCTTTAGCCGGATCCAGAATCGCCTGAAGCTCAGTTGAACCAGGATATGAATTTGAATTAGGCAAGGTCGAATGCGCGCTCCTGCGCGCGTTTCAGCGTGCGCAGAACGCGCGCTCCACCAGAACCAGCCTAGTTATCTAAAAATTTGTCGCACACCCATCGGCACAAAGCACCCTTGTGGCTTGAGCTAACGGATGGTAGACTAAATATTGTCTCAAATTCAAAATTAATTGAGTGAAGAGGAGAGCCCATGTCCGCCAACATCAAAGAGATTGCTCGCCGCGTTCGTGAGGAGCTTTGGAACAAGGGAGACATACGCGTGGCTGATGAAATCATAGCCCCAGGTTGTGTCTTTCATATTC
>JBGOVH010000595.1:0-2622 GCA_041478005.1 Terriglobia bacterium
AGGCTTATTTCGCGCTTTGTGGGAAACCGAGAGAGTGTCGCCAGGCTGAACTGTTCGACAATTTCTCTATCGCTCTGTCCACTTCGAATGAGGCGAGCCACAATTCCTTTTTCGTTGCGAAGCTTGGCATTAACAGTATCGCCGCTGACCAAATTTAGCCACTGGGTTACACTTGCCGACTGCTTGCGCGTACAAGTGGCATTCTCGCGCGTAGAGCGATCGAAGATTGTTAGGAAATAAGAATCGACAATGGGATCCGGCAATTGAATGGCGCGCTTGCCCGGGTGAAAGAAGGGGTAACGCTCCGGGATCGCTGTTGCCTGAGAGATCGCATCGGCCAGTTGCTCAGCAGTTAAGCGGCGCAGCCTGTAATGAGAATAGGCAGTCCGGTCGTCACGATTGGTTTCATTCGGCCGGGCAGCAAGCTGATAAGTGCGAGACGAAAGAATTCGCTTCATGAGCCTCTGGACATCATATCCTTGATCGACGAAATCAGCTGCCAACCGGTCGAGTAACTCCGGATGGCTGGGAGGATTGGTGATTCGAAAATCATCCGCGGGCTCGACGATGCCGCGTCCCATCAGTTCCTTCCAGATGCGATTGGCTGCGGCCCGAGCAAAATAAGGATTCGAAGGTGACGTCAACCAGTCGGCCAGCCGGGCTCGGCGGTCTTCCAGCGGTTGAAATTCTGCGCGTGAGCCTCCCAGAAAACGGGCTGCCACAGTCACTTGGGTTTGCGGATGGAGGAGCTCTTTTTCTGGATCAATGTAAAGAAATCGTTCATTATTTCGAACTCCATTCTTGAACTTTACCTGAGAAAAGAAGGCGGCCAATCCCAGAAAATCCTCGCGTTTCCATTTTTCACTGGGATGATCATGACAGCGGGCACACTCCAAGCTTACTCCAAGGAAAGTCTGGCTGACAAAAGTCGCCATATCTTCTGGTTTCTTACCTACACATAGAAGTTGGTTGGAAGCGCCTGATAAGTGGGGCCGCTCGAGGTGATGAGCTCTTGGGCAAAACGGTCATAAGGGATGTTGCGCCGGATAGAGTCTCTCAGCCATGACTGGAAATAATCTGTGGCGTTATAGAGAAACTGCGGACTGTTGGTAAATAAGTCACCCCATTTTAGTGACCAGAAGTCGGCATATTCGGGCCGTCGAAAGAGTGAATCAATGAGCTGCTCCCTCCTATCGGGAGACCGGTTGGCTAAGAAAGCCTTCACCTCTTCCGGAGCTGGCAAAGTTCCGATGACATCCAAAAAGACACGACGAATGAACTCACTGTCCGTGCAACGCGCTGAAGGGATCATGCGCAATCGGGCGAGTTTCTCGAAAACCAAATCATCAATGAAATTGACGCGGGGCCACTGAGCCGCGTTTATTACCGGAGGACGCAAAACGACTGCCATGCGAGCCACTCCCACAGCCCCCAAAGAACGGACCATGATATTCGCTTCTCCTCCACGTTTAGCCGAAACCACGCCCTCAGGACTGACCGACACGACGCTTTCATCACTGGGTATGTATCGCACCTGACGGGTCATGTCCACTTCACGACCATCGCCAAATCTGCCAACCACCACAAGTTGCTGCTTTTGTTCGAGACTCGTTAGTATTCGCTGGTCCTGGGGATAGACTTCCAACTTTTGCAGATGGGGCCCCTCCGACACACCTTGCGGGGCGCCTGCCGCGATCCATTCACGCAGAGTTAGATACTCCATGGAATCTTTGATCAGAACCTGTCCTCCGCCATGAGGAATGGAAAACGAAGGTTTTTGCAGGATCAAGCTCTCTTCGGGGTTCTCCAGATTTACGCGGCGACCACCTTTGACAATTGCCTGGTAATCGCTCTCGGGGTCGTAGCCAAAAAGGGAGAGCTTGAATCCTGCCTGGCCATTGAGAGCCCCGTGGCATCCGCTGGCGTTGCAACCCATACGTGAAAAAATGGGCGCCACGTCCGTGGCAAAGCTGTAGTTTTCGTCGCGGTTGTTGCGCTCCCTCACCACGACCAAAGCCGAGGCCTGAATATGTGAAATCACCACTCTGACTCGCGTCACACCGTGACCTCTAGAAGTCAGCTGTCCGCTTTGATCCACCACTGCAATATCAGGATCTGCAACCGAAAAGCCAGCTTGCCGACTCAGGTCGCGCAAGGATCCATCAGCATAAACACCGGTAACCAGCAACCTCTGCGACTCACCGATACCTGCAATGAAAGCAGACTTAGGCTCGACAAAGATCTTCTTCAGCCCAGACTCACGTTGATGTTGCTGGAAAGCGGGAAGGGAGCGATTTTGGAGGGCAGTAATTCGCGGCTCTTCTATTCGTTCCTTTTCGCGCGAAGCGGCCGTATTTAGATTCAGATCTGCAGCCGATTTAGCACGGGCAAAACCTGATATCAAGACACCGCAAACAAGGCTGGACAACAGAATTCGAGTCTTCATAACGGGTTGATTCCCTGTTCCTCAATCCACCTGCAAACTGATTCTAGGCGCTGACTCGGCAATTCTTTCACCCCCTGCTTCGGCCGTACCGATAATAGTCAGGTCTCGCTCGTTCACGGCCTTCGCTAAGGATGAGGCTTTCAACCGCACTCGCGCCAGACGTCCCTCATCGATCA
>JBGOVH010000532.1:0-3028 GCA_041478005.1 Terriglobia bacterium
AAACGGTGGTTTGAGGAGACGAGGACCTCGTGTCAGATTCTATTCGACTTCGAAATTCCTCAGCGCATCTTACGCAAAGTACACGCGACTCGAGGTTTGTCAAACACTCGGCACAGAAAGTCAACCCGCAATTTGAACAGTAGCCGGTCGCCGTTGCTTCGGTATGCACTGCGCATTGCATGGGGCCTCCAAAAAAAGCCAGCGTGGGATGCTCACCCTTCGAGAACCTCCATCTTCTTTAACGAAGTGATTATTTCAAAGGTTCAAAAAATCTTACCCGGTTGGAGCTTGTGGCCGCTTCTTGAGCAAAACCTCAATCATATTGTGTTTTAGCAGATAAAACTTCTGGCTTTCAAACGCCGAGAAGAGCTGGGTCACATCTCGCGTTTGATAGACTCTTTTCACTTCCAGGTCAAGTCCAATCGGGATGTATTCGAGCATCGTCTCACTGCAAACCCGATACTTGTAAAGAGCACTTGGCCCCTTGTCCTTCTGCGTATGGAAAAGCCCGAGAATACAGCTGTCGGGTCGCATCTTTGCTGTAATTGCCGCGGCAAAGGATTTTGCAAACCTGGGATCCACATAGTTCATCATGTCCCAACAAATGAGCCCATCAAAATAGGCATCTTCATACTGGAGATTCTCGCTGAAGAACTTTTGCTCATCCAGGGTTAGTTTGTCATCGATTAGTCTAGTGTACATGGGATTGAGATATGCAGGCAGAAGATCTTCCATGTATATCTTCACGCCCAAGTTTAGAAAGAATTCGATGTTGGAGCCAATGACAGGACCAATGTCCAGCACTACTGGGTTTGGTTTTCTGGTCACCGCCGCAATGAAATCTTTCAGAATGCTGGTAGGATAGGTCGTGTATTGAGGAGAAGGAGGTCTAAACGATTCTTTCGAGGGAAGGGTCGGCGAGTCAGGTTCTGGCTTCTTCCAGAACCTTAGTTTGGATTGAATAAAGCGATCGAAGGAATTCTTCATGGTTGAGGAGAGTACTGATCAAATAAAGGCCAATTCGTCCTCTCGGAACGGATAAGGAAGACAAGTGTAGCATATCATTACTCTCTAGGGTTGTTTCAGTTTCTCTTGGGCACCGCTTTACCGGCAAAAAAAGCTGTTGATAAACCCGGATCGAGGCTTTGATCGCCGTACAGCGCCTGAGTTGCAAGGTTTTTCAACAGCTTCTCTGCATTTCAATCCCGCTGATAGTAAGCCAGATCGGCCTTCACATGACGCGGTTTTATTTTGCCTGGAGCTTCGGTATGCTTGCCGCATCGACGCTGAACTTAGGGGGCTCTGCCTTTTTAAAGCTGTCTGAGCCTCGCTGCATGTCTACGCTCCCTTTGAAGTGAGCGCCGTCTGCGACGGAGATTCGGGGCGCCTTGATATCACCCATGACGGACCCCGAAGACTTAATTTCGATAATTTCGCTTGCGGAAATGTTTCCGACGACACTGCCGATAACCGTGACGTTCTTGGCGTTGATCTCGGCATTGATCTTTCCGTTCGGTCCGATGACGAGGTTATGGTCCTTGAGCTCAATCTTCCCCTCAACGCGCCCTTCAATGGTGAGGTCCTCGTCTCCAGTGAGCTCGCCTTTGATAAAAACAGATTTTCCGATGTTAATGACTTCCTCCTTGACTGGGGTTGATTTAGATTCGAAACGTGGTTCCATTGGTTTTCTCTCCTCAAATGCACTCATGGGAAACTCCTCCTTTCGAGTTACCTGGGGTTCCTTTTCATCCTCAGGTTTCTTGCTCTTCCACATGGACGCCTCCTGAAGGCCGCTAAGGACCGGCCCATTACTGGTTACTAACAGGTGCAGAGGTAGCAGGACACGGCGCGGGGTCTAATCAGCTCCCCTCACCCCCAATCCACTCTCTCCGAGCGAGGCGAGAGAGCAAAACTTGCAAGAGTCGTGTCTTCTAACCACTGCTCGGACTAATAAGCTATAAGTGCTAGTCCTTATCCACCTATTCACGCCGTATACCTTAGCACAGGAAAAATCTAATCATACAAAGAAATTTACTTACTGTCGTGTGAAGGGAAAGACAAAATACCGGCCCGATCGACGAATGGCTTCATGACTTAAATGACCAGTGAGTTACCCTGCAAACTTTGTTCGGAAAAACCGGCAGCGGACTTCGGCTCTTCATCCAGAAGGCTGAATGCTGGATGATTAATGGGATGACCTCTGCTGAATCCTTTAAGTCGCGCGAGACAAACTTCATATCGGCATGTTTTTCGGGAGAATGAGGCTTAAATTACTTTCAAAGTTCAGATTATTGACTTTCTGAAACTTCGAGGATAGACGGTTGACTCTCAAAATCGGCCGGACATGAAGCCGTGACCAATTGGTGGTAATACTGCACCTATTATGATGATCGTCATTTCTTTCTTTTTCTCGGCAGATTACCAGCCAGATCTGTCAACTGCGACCCGCTAGGCCATAAGCCTGATCCAAAAGCTCCACTGGATGCATGACTTTCGTTTCGTTCAAACCGGCCTTGCGCAAGCCGTGGGCGATTTGCAGCATACAACCAGGATTTCCGGTGGCCAGAATATCGACACCTGCATCCTTAATGTCTTGGATTTTACGGTCCAGAATCCGCATAGAGAGCTCGTATTGCGTGATGTTGTAAATTCCGGCGCTGCCGCAGCACTGGTCAGGACGATCCAGCTCTACCAGTTCCACTCCGGGAATGGCTTTCAAGAGACTACGCGGTGGCTGGCTTACTTTCATCGCGTGAAGGAGGTGACAGGGGTCATCGTAGGCGACGCGAGCTTTGATCTCCCCTAATTGGGCGAGCCCGGGAAGCCCGTCCAGAAATGACGCAATATCCCTGATCTTGCTGCTGAAGTCCGCGGCCCTTCCCGCAAACTCTGGGTCCAGCGCAAACATCGAGTCATATTCCTGGAGCTTTGCGCCGCAGCCGGAAGCGTTGGATATGATCGCCTCTACTCCAGCCTGCTCAAACGCCAGAATGTTTCTTAACGCCATAATACGGGCCACATCCGTGAT
>JBGOVH010000239.1:0-5099 GCA_041478005.1 Terriglobia bacterium
GGACCCACCTTTGCAGTATTTCAATGATTTTAGATAAAGAATCCATTTCGAGTAAACGGCTAGATCAAGGCCAAAGAAATCAACAAACGCCACGTTTTGCGCCCGTCGAAAATGTCCAGACTTCAGGAAGGAGCGCACGTTGCACCTAGTTCTACTGGAGCATTTCAACGCGATTATTCGCGTTCATTGGCGGCCAGTGAAATGCGGTGGTGGTTTCTACCCAATCATGACCTTGCGTGCAAACTGCGCATTGTTCTCCCAGCGGGTCTTTTTCAGTTCCAATTCTTCTTCGGTTGGCTGAATGTTGCCAGTAGCGTCGATGGCGCGGGAGACAAGGGTGTGTTCTCCAGAAGTGGGGTCCTCCCAATTGAGTGTGAACAGTTTCCAGGAGTAGAGGGTGGAACTGTTGTCGATGGTCGCCGTTTGCCACGGACCGCTATCAATCCGCACCTCGACAGACCTTAGCGAAGTCCCATCGTTCATAGCAAAGCCCAGGATCCTGCATTTGCTGCCAGTACGCGTGACGCGAGCCACCATCGACTTAAGCTGAATTCTACTTACTGAAGTTTCGTTCCACAGTGTTTCGTCGCCAACCTTGTGACCGCGCAGGGTGACATACTCGCGGGCCATGAATTTCCCCATAAAACGGCTGTCCTGCACATGAATATGCGCGAGCCATTTGATGTTGGCGATTCCGTACCATCCCGGAACGATTAAGCGCACGGGTGCTCCCTGATTTAGCGAAAGAGGCGCTCCATTCATTTCGTACGCCACCAACACTTCCGGACGCATCGCATCTTCGACGGCCAGGCTGCGGGCAAAGTGCTGCTCCACCTGGGTTGTGGAGCCTCCATGGGCAACTTCCTCAGTTCCCTTATCCGCTCCGAAAAAAACCACTTCTCTGGCGCTGGGCTTGAGGCCGCAATCTTTGAGCAGAGCCATCAGGCTGGTTCCCGACCAGCGAGCGTTCCCAGCCAGACCATTCACCCTGGCTTTGCCGTTGCCAGAACACTCGAACCCGACAACCGCTTCAGCGCGAGGGAGCTTTCTCAACTGGTCTAGACTCAACTCCAGTGACTCTCCGATCAGCCCAGTGATCTTGAGTTTGTAAGTGGCAGGATCCACCACGGGCTGGCCGTAATGCTGAACAGTGAAAAACTGGTCACTCGGCGTGATGAAGCTTTGAATGGTACGCGTGTCGAGATAACGGACGCCTGGTTTCGGGTTTGGGTTGAAATCGGCAGGGAAGTCTGTGAAAGGGACGACTTCTTCTCCCTGCGCCAGAGCGGACATCGTCAACCCTGAGATCCCGGCGGCAATTCCAGCTAATGCCATCCCTCCCTTAAGTGCTTCTCGACGGCTGATTTCTTTGGCCATTTTCCCTCTCCTCTGAGATGAAGTTTCTGAAGCAGAGTATTTCCCAAAATATCTTTGCAGACAAAATTACATTAGATGGGTGCGCTACGACAACCAAGAAGTTTAAGAAAGGGGTGCAAGAAGATGGAGAGGAGTGTTGGACCCCGAGGACACAAACACAATCAACATGCAAAACGCCTGTTTATGCCGCAAAGGCTTGATTAGCAGCCCGCTGCAGAAGATCGCGTACCGCTTCGTCGGTTATCTGGGAGAAGTCATCATACCATGAACCAACGGCGTCAAACCATTCAGGTGTCGCAAGACAGATGATCTCATCCGCTACCGTTTGGAAATCGATGACTGTCTTCAGGGGGGCTACTGGAACGGCTACAACGATGCGTGCCGGTTGTCGCTGCCGCAACGCGAGAACCGCTGCGCGCATGGTTGAGCCAGTTGCCAGTCCGTCATCGATAAGAATAACCACGCAACCCCCAACCTCCAGCGGAGGGCGTTCCCCACGGTAGAGTTGTTCTCGTCTCTCAAGCTCTTTCAATTCGACGCGGGAGGCAGAGTCGATGACACCTTCTGGGATGTTCAAGTTCTCAACCAGGGCTTCGTTGAGGACACGCAACCCGCCAGTTGCGATCGCTCCCATGGCTAGTTCTTCCTGGCCTGGCAACCCCAGCTTTCGAACGACAAAAACGTCTAGGGATGAGTGGAGCGCGGCTGCCACTTCAAAAGCAACGGGAACGCCTCCGCGAGGAAGGCCCAGTACCAGGACATCTGAGCGATTCGCATAAGCCGATAGTTTTGTGGCCAAGACTCGGCCTGCCTCGGTTCGATCCCGAAATCGGCGTACCATGTTATTTCGCCTTCAACTGTCTAACGCTCACCGGTGCGACTCCCGCCAGAGCATCCATGCCAGACCTGCCAGGAAAATACAGCTCAGGGCACTGATCCAAATGGGAACCAGTGCTCCATTGACCATCACCTCCCAGCGGAAAAAAAGTCTAAGCAGGTGCACCGTGGCAATAAGCAAGAGAAGAAGTGTGGCAATCAACGTTGCGGGCTTCATAGGTCTCCTCCTTCCTTACTATTATCATATCATGCATTGTTGAGGTCGCTCTGTCTTGGGCAAGAAGTCAGGATCTCTAAAGCTTGCTCGCTATCTCGTCAGCCATTTCAAGGGTTTTGGTTTTTCCTCCCATGTCGTAAGTCCGGGCTTTACCTTCTTGCAATACCTTGCATACTGCCGCCTCCAACCGAACGGCTTTCGCACTTTCTCCCAGCCAATCTAACATCATTTTAGATGCCAAAATCGTGGCGATGGGATTGACTTTGTTCTGTCCTGCATATTTGGGAGCGGATCCATGGGTGGGTTCAAAAACAGCCAGACGATCCCCTATATTGCCGGAGCAGCCAAAGCCCAGACCGCCCACCATCTGGGCGCAGAGGTCAGAGATGATGTCACCGTAGAGATTGGGGGCAACCAGGACGTCGTAATTCATAGGGTTCTTCAAAAGCCACATCGTCATAGCATCAATGTTGGCTTCATCCCAAGATATATCCGGATAATCACTGGCAACCTGCTTGGCGGTTTCCAGGAATAGCCCATCGGCTGCTCGCACGACGTTGGCTTTGTGCACGATGGTTACTTTCTTTCTTTGGAACTTCCGGGCAAACTCAAAAGCAGCGCGGACGATGCGAGTCGAACCTTTACGAGTATTGATTTTGCACGAGACAGCGTAATCGTCACCTTTCAAAGTGCTAAATGGCGTAAACTGCTTGGAGAATCTGGATAAGACCTGGGAAAGCTCCTCAGGAACGGGACTGAATTCCACACCAGCGTAGAGATCCTCAGTGTTCTCCCTAAAAACTATGAGATCGAGGCCTTCTTTAAGGTTGAGTGGATTGCCAGGATAGGCTTTGCACGGCCTGAGACAAACATACAGGTCAAAAAGCTGTCGCATTCTCACAATTGGGGAACGATAGAGAAAACCTTTTCCCTTCAGACCTGAGGAGAGTTCAGCTTCTGCTTCCCGAACCGGCTTCGAAGTAATAGCGCCGAACATAGCGGCGTCGACGTTCTTGAGCAAATCAATTGTGCGTTGCGGAAATGGCTCTCCTTCCTGGCGCCAAAGCTCCCAGCCGATATCGCCGTTGAAATATTCAGCATCGAGTCCAAGCTGATCTAGCACAATTCTGGCAGACTGCAATACTTCGATTCCGATCCCATCGCCAGGCAACCAACCAATTCTGT
Organism: Terriglobia bacterium; assembly: GCA_041478005.1. Classification (GTDB taxonomy): domain Bacteria; phylum Acidobacteriota; class Terriglobia; order Versatilivoradales; family Versatilivoraceae; genus JBGOVH01. The sequence goes on from JBGOVH010000239.1 coordinate 3,617, forward strand.
ACTTTGACATGAAAGTCTCCTGAAAATCGTCCTCGTCGTCGTCCTCCTAATCGGCCTTGAAAACCGAGAACGAGGACGAGAACGAAGGCGTTGATTTTTCATCCCTCGTGGCGCCGCCGAAGGCGGCATGAAAAAACTCCTCTGAAACATAGATGCTCCGTTGGGAACTGTCCCCTCACCCGCCCTTCTGAACGCTTGATATATCAAGCGTTCAGCCCTCGCCCCTCGGAGAGGGGAGCTGTGAAAAAATTGCGCCGGGTCAGGGGACCCGGCCTACAACGCATCCGCAAGGCCTTTGGAGTCATTTGTAGGCCGGGTCCCCTCACGCGGTGTCCCCCCCGCAATCTCGAATTTTTTCACACCTTCAGGGCGGCAAACAATGGACAGCGGACAAACTGGGCTCTAGCCTAACTATTCCAGGCTGGAAAGGGAACAAGGGTATTGCCTAAGTTGCGGGGAATCGAATTGGCATGGGTAGCCACGATTGACGCGCTTTCTGCGGCTTCGTGGGCTTTCTCTCAGCGGCACTCCTGTCCGCGCCAATCGCAACCAGCGCGTTTGGCGTGGCTGCCAAAGATTTTCCCCGCAACTAATTGAACTGCCGAATTTGAGGGACAGTTAAAATTCGGACGCCAGCGCAGGGGTTTAGCACAGATTCCACTAACGCGTGCACCATCTGCTGCAGTGTAACGAGATCCAACCGCCGAGCGGTGTCACGCGTTGCAGGGATCAGCTCAAGGAAGCGGTATGCGGGAATCAGCAGATAGGGCCAGCGATGACCAGGGCCCAGCACATACCAGGGTCTAAGGATCGTGGCGTTCAGTCCGCTCTGGCGAATCAGAGATTCGGCTTCAGAGCGGACTTCGACATAGGCTTTCATAATGGGCGCCGGCTGTGCCACACTCACGTAAATGAAATGTTTAATGCCGGCTTCCATAGCAGCTGCAATTGAAGCCTCTGCTGAGACGAGGTCGATGCTGCGAAACTGGCTGGCCTTGGCGGGAGAAGGATGAGAAACACCCACGAGTTGGACGAAAGTGTCGGCGGGATAAATACTCTGTGCAAAGCTCGCTTTGTTCAGCGCGTTTCCTAGGATCGGTGCGCATCCTGGGGGAAGCTTTGACTCCGAGCCCTTTCGCACCAATGCCTGCACCGCATGGCCGCGTTTCAAGAGCTCAGAAATAAGACTATGGCCCATGTAGCCCGTCCCGCCCGTAATGAACACTTTAGCGGAAGTCATCGATGGCCCTCTTTCGTCACGCCAGCAGGCGACGTGGAGCGGTCGCTCCGGCGCACGCTTGGACGCGCGCGTCCAAGCGTGCAGGTAAGATGCTTAAGAATTAGATTGTCCACCCCCTCTCGGGGAACCGCAAATACAACTATTCCTGGCTTGGGGCCCCTCGGGGTTTGATCGTGTTCATCTCGATATTCTAAAACACGCCATTTCCGTCGTGTTGCGAACCAGCAGCCGCCCGCTCGCCAA
>JBGOVH010000351.1:0-4112 GCA_041478005.1 Terriglobia bacterium
ATTCAGTGGTCGAAAGTAGCAGATTTGTTTTTATAATGCCATGAGTTGATTTTATTGAGACAAACTGAAAATCGTTCTCGTCGTCGTCCTCAGTTTGTCAAAAGCCGATTACGAGGACGAGATCTGAAGGTGTGAAAAAATTCGTCGGTCAGTCGTGAAGGCCGTCCGTCTCAGCTCGTCCCCCCCTTGGAAAAGGAGGGACTCGTTCCGGACGCTGCTTAATTTTTTCACACCTCCCGCGACGAGGACGATTTTCTAGCAAACCTGCCAAATCAATGAAAGCTAGTTCCAAATTCTCCAAAGTTATCGCTCTTCTGCAAAAGCACTATGGGTCCTCGAAGACGCCAGAGGTCACGCGTCCTTTGGAAATGATCCTATGGGAGAATGTTGTCTACCTTGCCAACGATGAGGGGCGCGCATTGGCCTTCGAAGCCCTTTCCCGCCAGGTGGGCCTGCACCCGGCTAAGATCCTGACAGCATCACCGAAGAAGCTTGAGGAAATTACGCGCATGGCAGGAATTCTTGCCACCAACCAGGCAAAGAAACTCCGCCGCATTGCTCAGATTGCACACAATGAATTCGATGACAATCTGGATCAGATTCTTAAGCAGCCCCTTCACCAAGCCAAGCGCCTACTACAGAAATTTCCCAGTATTGGCGAACCAAGCGCAGAAAAGATCCTGCTCTTTTCCAGAACTCATCCCATTCTAGCTCTGGAATCCAACGGCTTGCGTGTACTTTTGAGACTTGGTTTTGGTTCAGAAGGAAAGAACTACAAAGCCACTTACCGTTCAGTTCAGGATGCTCTTAACGGGAGTCTGCCAGCAGATTGCGATGCCTTGATCCGCGCCCATCAACTGCTTCGGCGCCACGGCCAGGAACTTTGCCGCCGGTCCAAACCTTTATGCGTTTCCTGCCCATTAAGTCATATCTGCTTGTTCTACCGTGGACTGCGGGGAAGCGCTCAGGCTTGATGGGTGGTTTGGTTTGAGAATGTATCAGACCCGCCTTTCGAGCATGGTAGCTTTGAGAAAGCTACCTCGGCTTTTCGTTGCGGATTCACGCAAATGCTGCAGAGTCAAGAAGCGACTTTCAACGGGTGTGCGACAAATTTGTGGGTTAGGGGGATCATTAGAAGTCGCAGCAAGGTGGAACGCGCGCTCCCGCGCGCGTTTCAGCGTGCGCAGAGCGCCCGCTCCACCATGAACCAGCCCAGTTACCCACAAATTTGTTGCACACCCCTTTCAACTCGTTCCTACTTCACTACCCCAGCAGTCTGGCCACAATCCTGAATCCAAGATAGGGGGTCATCACTTCTGGTTGGAACGTTTCTCGATAGGGAAGATAGAGAATCGCGACGCTCGCGCTGTACCAGGAACCGCCTCTGACGACACGCAGGCCCGGAAGGTCCAGGCGATTTCGGTTATCATCTTCGTAGGGGTGCTCTCGATTATAAGAACGATTCAAAGTTTCAGTCCACTCTGTAACGTTGCCAGACATGTGGTACAGCCCGTATCGGTTAGGGCTATACCACACTTGGGAGCGTTCTATCCCAATAACCGTGACCTCGGCACTTGGATTTTTCTTCCAGTTGTAAGCCTTCACTTCATCGTCGCTAAGCGTCATTCCCAGGCCATAATCAAAGTTGTCTGGACCTCTCGCCGCCTTCTCCCACTCAGCCTCGGTAGGAAGTGTGAAGCGCCAGGTTCCTTTTCCACATTTCCGGGTCAACCATTGGCAATAAGCATTGGCCTCGTACCAGTTCACCTTCACAACGGGTTGATCTCCCTGCCCGAAACGGCCAAACTCTGCATCCGCAGGCTCAAGTCGTGCCGTGGCCTGAGTAGAGTTCCCCGTTTTCCATATTCGTCCAGCTTCAACCCAATTGGAATTGTCCGCATACCCCTCCGGGTCATTCATGAACTCCCTGAACTCAACGTTCGTTACCTCAAACGGACTCATGAAAAGTCCAGGTACCCAAACGTAATGAGGCTCTCGCAGATTCAGACGATCGCCTAAGAGAAAATGACCGCTGGGCACGTAGGCGAATTCGGGCAAATTCGCCTGCAGACGAGACGGCTGTTCAGCGGGTAAAGAGCGAACTGTCACAGAGAAAGCACCCTCTTTTTCAGGCCCGCTTCGGTATCCAGTGATCGGAACGGGATAAAAAAAGGATCTACCAGACGAATCGCATTTTAAAAAGTAGTTCCCCGGCTTCAACCAGATTTGGCTTCCATTAAACTCTGAGACTTGCGTTGCCTCTTGAAGCTTCTTGCCCGCCCGAAAAAGGCTGAGAGCCGTGTTCGCGCGATTGACAACGACCAGTTTTGTCTCATTGCGTTCATAATGCAACTGCTCTTCACGCTCTTGGGCTGTGAATCTCCAAGCAATCGCTCCAGCAACAGTCACAATCGTTGCCAGGGCAACCCCCGAAATCACCAGGGATTTTTTCATATCAACCTATTCAAATGTCTTGCTTCTTGAGCCACCAGTGGGAAAGGAGAAGAGGCAGGATAATCCAGGAAACGAGTCCACAAAGGAGTGCAAGAACACTCATTGCATCCCCACCCAGGAACTTGACCAGCGCTGCGCCCGCGGCTCCAAAGATTGGTTTGCCATTTAGAACAATCAGGCTGGCAACACGCACCATGTCAACCGGGTTCCCCAAGAGTGATACAAACAGGAACGTGTTCGCAGTTCGCTCCTCGAGAAGGAACGTCCCGCCGATGACAGCCAGGTCATAAAAAAGGACAAAAAAGAACCAAAGAAAGAGTGTGACTCCAAAGGCGATTGTCTTACGACGACAGATGGCCGAAACCAGCGCAGACAAGCAAAGGAAAATCAAAGCCAGCAGGAGAGACAGCCCAATGAAAATCGGATAACGGAGTAAGCCTTCAGTCCCGGCTTTCGACGCGATGATGACACCTGCCAGACCGAATCCAAAGAATGTGGCTGTAAGGATCGAAGAGAACAGACCGGCCAGCTTCCCCAGCAAGATTTCTGCACGGGTTACAGGTTGCGAAAAAAGAAGTTCACCAGAGGTCTTCTCGCTGGTGAAACTTACTGTCCCCATGGTCAACGCGACTAAAGGGATTATGTAAATGACCAGATTCAGCAGACTGGCGGAAGTGCGGGCAAACCCCTGGAACCCCACGGCCCCAACCGTCACCAATCCAAAGTACGAGATGGCGAGCACCAGTCCTCCGAAGACAAGGGCAAAAATCAGGGTCCAGCGGTTTCGGATGTTGATGATCAGTTCCTGCCGGGCTATGGTATAGATTGCGTTGAGGTCCATATTAATTTTCCACAAAAATTCTTGCTTCTAATGAGATTTAGTATCTGGGTGACATTTTCCCCTCGCCCCCGGCCCCTCGCCCCCAATGGGGCGAGGGGAGAAGTAATCATTTTGTACTCCCTCGCCCCATCGGGAGAGAGAGGTGGAGGCTTGAAAAGCCTCCACAAGGCCGGTGAAGGGGACGATGACGCGATAATACAATCGTCACGAATTCTATCAACGCAGATTTGCGCTATCTGCTCTGACGAATAATTCATCAAGAGTGAGCCATTCTCCGCGGTTAGAGTCTGGTTTTGTCTTTTCGTGGAAGGCTACGATACCGCCGCTCATGGGAGTTTTAAACTCCGATGAGCGCAGAAAACGGGCAGACTCCGCTTTCAACCATTCCTTGGAATCAAAATCAACAACAAAGGCAGCCGCTATGGCTTCCTTTTTTTGCTTGTTATCGATGTACCGAATCATGCAACCAATATCATCGAACTTGAATGGGTCGCCATCCTTGGAGATAAACTCGGCGGCATAACGCTTTTCCGAGATCGCCATCCTACAGAAGGCGCACATATCGGAAGGTTCAAGCGAAATAGGTTGAAGCTCATCCCTGCCACAAGCTGCAAGCCATAGCGAGACGACCAACAACAGAATACTTCTTAGAGCTAATGCTCTTTTCATATCTTGCAATGGCGCTTTCAACAAAAATGGGTAGCCACGGTGAGCGTTTCTTGCGAGCCGTGGGCATTTCGGGGGATTCCAACAATAACCCACGCCTCCCGCACGAAACACGGTCAGCATGGCTACCAAAAAACTATTCTCCAAGTCG
>JBGOVH010000310.1:0-4457 GCA_041478005.1 Terriglobia bacterium
AGTCATAAGGTGGGTTAAGGTACAGCAGTGAGAATGAATCTACTGGACAGTGAACATCGAAACAGCTCCCCTGGATCACTATTTCTGCAACTCGCTGCGCCTGCTCTGACCGGTAAGCATCCAGCTCGACGCCGTATCGCCGCGCCATCGATTCCGACGTGATCCGATCAAAAGCTTTCCCATCGCCAATGCAGGGATCAAGCGCAGAGAAAGCACTTGGTGGAAACTCCAAAACGTTTCGAATCCGGTCGGCTTCAGCCAACGGAAGCGGGAAAAATCCCATCCGCAGTCTTCCAGCCAGTCTCATACTCACCTCCTGGACGCTTATGATTTGATAATAACGAGGGCATAATGATTGAGAAGCATTGAGAACGCATGACCTCAGTTGCCGAGGAAGAAAGAGTTGCTTTAGAATGCATTGCTGAAAATACGGCTCACTGCAGACAAGGACAGCAGGACTCCATGAAACTGCCGAACGCCCAAAAGGCCGTAGTCGATATCGAGAAACTCCGAAACTATTGTCTGAGCTTCAGCCATCCGCGCGGTCGTCACAAGGCTCGCGTTTTTGCCGAGACACTTGGGCTCACTGCTGACGATGCGGAAGAGCTGCGCACTCTGCTTTTGGCGACAGCACTGGCTTCCGACGCAACTCCTGCTGCGAAGGATGACTATGGGCAGCGTTACGTGATAGACTTCACGGTGAGTCGACCTGCTGGAGAGGCGCGCATCCGGAGCAGCTGGATTGTTCGCCGGGGAGAAGATTTCCCAAGGTTGACCAGTTGTTACGTGCTGTGAAAGGAATGGGTTGAGATGATGCCATCCACGATCAAACTTCTCGACACCGTTGCTTTAACCGCGGACCTGCCTCAGAACGGATTGTTCCGAGGACAGGTTGGCACTGTGGTTGAACTGCTCGCTCCCGACGTCTTCGAAGCCGAATTCATCGACAACGAAGGACGAACCTACGCCAGCCTCGCCCTCCGATCCGATCAAATATTGGTTTTGCACCATCAACCTGTTAAGGTTGCCTAGCCTCTTTTCCTTTGAATCATAACAGAGCTCTGCTGCACCAAACTACCAAGAGGAGAGAACACCATGAACAAAGCTGATCTGATCGAAAAAGTCTCGAAGGCCGCAGACATTAATAAGTCTCAGGCTGATGCCGCCATCAATTCCCTCCTGTCCGGGATCCAAGGGGATTTGAAAAAGGGTGGCCGCGTTATGTTAGTTGGCTTCGGCACTTTTTCCGTGAGTCACCGAAAAGCCAGAACCGGCCGGAATCCGCAAACCGGCCAGTCACTCAAAATTCCCGCCAAGAAGGTACCCAAGTTTTCTCCCGGCTCCGAGTTGAAAGCCGCCGTCAATCATAAGAAATAGTCAGAACTCAAGCTTCGGCAAAGGCAGGTCATAATCCTGCTCTTGTTGAAAAAGAAGAATGGAGCTATCCGCTCGTTTGAGCTGGTTCCTCAATGGCCTCGTCCCCGAAGTGTCTCTGCACAATCTGGAGGATGGCCTGGCGGGTTTCGGGTTGAGCGCGGAAGGTCAAAGCTCGATCCAGGGAATAGCTCAGCGCGGCACCTCTAAAAGTCAGAGCCAAATGTGCCCACCGCACCAGCGCTCGTGTGCTCATCGTGACCTCAATAGCCGAGGGTGAATCGGACTCGCCCATAAACAGCCGCCGGATCTCGTTGGCTACCTCGATCATTTTCTCTCGTTCCATAGCGGGAAGTTGTGGAGTGACCCTTTCGAGAACTTGTTTTTCAACGGCGGGTTCCGGATAGTCGACTCTCACCATCCAGAACCGATCCAGGAACGCCAGGTTCTGACGCAGGGTTCCCTGGTAAAGTCCTGTGCTGTCTCCACCGCCGGCCGTATTCCCCGTAGCAACGAATCGGAAGTGGGAATGAGCCTTGATCAGTTCGCCAGTTTGCGGGATGAGTAAGGGTGACCCATCGACAATCGGATTTAAACCGGCCGAGGTTGCAGGGTCGAGAAGATCGATCTCGTCAATCAAGAAGAGATGCCCTTCCTTCATGGCTATGGCCAGCGGTCCCGGACAAAATACTGTGTTTCCGCCAATGACCTGGCATTGACCGACGAGGTCTGCAAACTCCAGTCTTGGATTCCCGGCAACCGGTTGCAACGGCAGGTTCAGCCGAGCGGCGACTTGAATCACAACACTCGATTTGCCCGATCCTGTGGGTCCCGTCAGGTACAGACCCTCCCGATTGGAGCTTTCAAGCCAGGCCAGCACATCGCGCAACACCTCGCGACGAAAGACATAGTTGGCATCAATGTCGGGGACATACGGTCCACCCTCATCATACCCATTCACGTACAGCCCATTCGGCGCAGAGATGCCAAAAGTTTTGGCAACAGAGTATTGCTTTGTCTGCATGCTACATCTCCATAAACATGGAAGCACGTCTGCTCTAAGTTAGCGGCATACGGCTTTTGGAATGATTGACAGCTTGAAGCTTTGAGAAACTCAAGAGAGGCGATGCCGAGGTTCCAGTAATTTCTTCTGTAAGAGCCCGAAAAGCGCGGGCGCCAGATCCTCAGTGTCGTTGACGATACAGAAGTCCTCAAACAGATCTCTGACCATCATGTATTTGATACCAACGCCCACGCACTCGACTCCAGAAGATTCAAAGCGGGCAACGATGTCTTTGACTGCGTCCTTCGAATTGGGTTCCCCGTCGGTAATCACCACGATCAGTTTGCGCTCTTCAGGTTGTGGCAAGATCTGGGAAGCAACCCACCAGAGTGCTTCTGCAAGAGGAGTACCGCCGCGAGCGGAGACAGAGGGGTAGTACTTGGCAGTCTGCATCACGCTCTCCCCAAATCGGGTCAAGGGGATCAGTTCACTACTGCTTGCCCCTGGAAACGCCGCACAGGCCACGCGGACCCGCGGGATCGAGTCCAAGGCTAGAGCCAACGCGAGGGCACTTTCTAAAGCATCATTCATGATCTGCCTTGTTCGCATGGAGCTTGAAGAATCGAGAAGAATCTGAACCACTGTGTTCAAGGCCTTCCGCTCAACGCGTCGTAAGAAGACTTTTGGATTGGGAAGGTTAATGCGATAGAGGTTTCGCGGATCGATCCGTGTTCCACTCCTTCGATTTTCCGGGCGGTCCAACAACAATGCCTGCAGGGCGCCTTCCAGCCGTGTTCTTAGGGCCCGCGTCTGGGGCCTTAATCCATTTAGCAACGCACGCGGATCGTGACTTGCCAAAGGCTTAACCGCCTTGCTGGGACTTACTTTGGACTTTGCCAGATTCGTAGCAGCAAGTGATTGCAGCGCAGCGGCAACTTGCCTTCCGAAATCCTTGGGAATATCCGCTTCGGTCGCACCCAGCACCTCGCCGATGATTTTCTTATAACTGCTAAGATCTCCCGTGGCTGACTTCAAACGACTTTGGTCGGGATGGGAACTCAAAGTTTCTCGTGATCGGGATTCCGTATTGGATGGCTCGGAATTAACTGAAGGGCTTTGTGCTCTGATGGAGTTAGTTTGGAAGTTTTCACAATTGTCGGGACATATCTGATTGGGAACTTCCTCTAACTCGGGGCCGACCGGCCCGTCGGAGTCACTTTCTTCGCTTCCAGGTCTGGCTGAAGGAACTCCATTTCTTTGCTCGATGAGTTCTCGACTGACTGGTCCGGAGTGGGTGTTTCTTCGGTTCTTTCTTTCTTCTTGATTGGCCTGAGTGCTCTGGCTTTCGGGATCCGGCCTATTTACCTGCTCCTTGAGTAACCTTATGAGTTCTCGGCTCAATCCCAGTGCCTCTTGGGTTGAACTCAGTCTTCCAACGTTGTTGAGTAACTCCTCGATTTGAGTCACCAAAGGCTGCGGGAAACGTTTGCGTAGGAGAGCATGGGCCTGTTGAGCCAGGGGAAGAAATACCGTTTGTCCCAGCACTTCGAGTCGAGGACGATAGAGAAGATAAGCGTGAAGAATCGCCGTTGCAGTGTTATTCGCTGAGGGTATCGCGAAAACTCCAGCGGCAACGAGCTTTCGCGTCAACCTTTCCAAATTACTCCGGCATCCAGGGAATGCTTTGCCCATTTCGAGCTCGATGCGGATATCCTCGAAGATATTGAGAAAGCTTCTTTCAAGGGGCGAGGCGCACCCGCCGAAGCACGAAAAGTCAGAGAGCCGAACATGCCCGGCTTCATGATCGAGATAACCATAGGCCAGCACAGCCGCATCAGCATTGTCCGGTGGAAGAGAGGGGAGCACAATGGTGTCTCCATCTGTCTTTGCCTCGTCTCCGCCAATGACAACCTCGACCTTGTACTTGTGCCCTAAAGCACTGGCCACAATCGGCAAAGAGTGAATGAGCACTTGTCGTTTCATAATCCACAGTCCTTTCCAGGAGGGTTTCAGGAAGAGCCCGTCAACGTGGGAACGGGGACCCATTCCAAGAGGCAGGAGAAGCCAAGAGGGCGAGACC
>JBGOVH010000067.1:0-8915 GCA_041478005.1 Terriglobia bacterium
ATATCAAAGCTGGCCTCCTGATTAATGCAGCCCGAGCTTTGCTCACCGGAAAGGCGGTTGCACCAGGTATTTTCGAAGTCATGCATGCGCTTGGGCAAAAGAAGACCACTGAAAGGTTGAGAAGGAGATTCTAGATTGTTTCTGAGTTTCAATAAGTCAAAAAGGGATGGCCTATGACACCTGTCCGCATCAAGCTTTCCGTTATGATGTTTGTGCAGTATTTCATCTGGGGGTTGTGGTATGTCACTTTGGCCACCTACTTGGGACAGACCCTTCAATTCAAAGGAGGTGAAATCGGACTCGCCTACAGTACGACGGCAGTTGCGGCCATGATTTCCCCTTTTTTTGTCGGAATGTTTGCCGATCGCTTTTTCGCTACCGAAAAGATTCTTTCGATTCTGCACCTCCTTGGCGGGGTGATCATTTACTATGCCTCCACTCTCCAAACGTTTAATTCATTCTACCCAGTTCTGCTAGGATACACGCTTTGTTATATGCCCACTCTGGCCCTAACCAATTCGCTCTCCTTTCATCACATGGAAAATCCGGCGCAGGAATTTCCGCGCGTCAGAGTGCTGGGAACGATTGGATGGATTGCTGCAGGTCTTTTGATTGGCCGGTTAGGTTTGGAAGCGGCCGCCACGCCGCTCAGGATTACCGGCGTCTCTTCAATCCTCATGGGGTTCTACTGTCTGCTGCTACCCCATACACCCCCCAAGCAGGCAGGCTTGCCGATAACAGTGGGTTCGATTCTTGGTTTGGACGCACTGCAGTTGATGAAGGACCGCTCTTTTACGATTTTTGTGATCGGTTCATTCTTAATCTGCATTCCCCTTCAGTTTTATTACACGTTTACCAATCTTTTCTTGAACGAGGTCGGCGTCGTGGAACCCGCAAGCAAGATGACCCTGGGCCAGATGTCAGAAATCTTTTTTATGTTGGTGATGCCTTTCTTCTTTAGACGATTGGGAGTGAAGAAGATGCTTCTGATCGGCATGGCGAGCTGGCTAACCCGATACTTGCTCTTCGCTCATGGGAATAACGACTCGCTGGTCTGGATGTTTTACTTGGGGATACTGCTTCACGGAATCTGCTACGACTTTTTCTTTGTCACCGGACAGATTTACGTAGACCAGAAAGCGCCAATCGGCATTCGCGGTGCTGCGCAGGGATTTATTGCTTTCGTAACGCTTGGGGTAGGAATGTTTATCGGAGCCAGCGCTTCAGGACAGGTAGTTCAGCACTTTACTCTCAGTACAATGGGCAGTGGCAACCTGAAACACATGTGGGATAAGATTTGGATGGTTCCGGCTGTTGCTTCCGCGGTGGTATTGGCTCTTTTCGCGTTCTTCTTTCGTCCCGAGGGAGAGACATGAAGTGCCGTTCGATTTCATGGAAATCCTGCTGAACATCCTGCTGCTGTTGCTCATCTTGGGTGGAAGCGCAATGATTACCCAGTGGTTTGCCAGAACGATGTACAAACATTGCCCGCAATGTGCATCTCTCAACGCGAGGCGCAGAACGCATTGTCGGGTATGTGGATTAGAGATAATTATACTGTAAGAGTTCCATCTATACATGGCGACATAAATAACTCCGCATGAGGGACGAGGGGTGAAGTCAATTCCCGAAACACGCGAATCTCTGATAGTAGTCGGCAAATATGTGCAAAACTTGGCTCAACATTGTTTTGACGAGATTAGGGGTAGGGAAGTTTAATAGATTGAAGGGGGATTAGTGGCAGCTCAACCCTAATTTAGAGCCATTCCCTGAAAATTCCTTTAACAATATTGGGGCGTTGAATAAATTGAATACCGCAAAGGATCTGGTTTCGAGGGATATTGCTGTTGATGTGGTACTTCATGTTGAAACTCCAGCAAACATTGCTATGCGCTGCGAGACGCTCTGATCTTTAACTTAGAAAGATTGGTTCAAAGGGATTTCCTCGATGTTGCTAAAAGTCACGCATTTTGATGGATGTGGCGTACTCCCGGATTCCACAAAATACTAGGAGACAAACTATTATGCCAAGAATGACAGGCAAACGAGTTATGAAGTATGTCGACAGCGCTGTTTGTCTAACGGCAGAAGCCGCGTTTAACACAATTCAGTTCTTTAACAAGTATCGGCCCAATCCTTCCTTCACGCCAAAGTGGTCAGACAAACCTATCTTGAAATCATGGGAGAAGTCCAAACCCACTCTTGGCTGGCCGCGTGTCACAGATTCTCTCTGTCCCAATTGCGTCATAGAAGTGCGTGAGAAAATCATTAATGGAGAAGTGGACTACAGGGTTCTCATCACTGAGAATGTCGGTGAAATTAAGGCCAACATTATCGAACGCAATGGCCAGGTATGGATGGTCAAGGAATGCCCGAAACACGGCAAGTTTGAAGACCTGATGGCCAAAGACGTAAAGTTCCTGGAGTGGATCGAGAAGAACTTTCCAGGCCGAGATATTAGAGCTCACAACGATGAACGTCTGCACAACCATGGAACCAGCACTGTTAAATATGGAAGAGGTTCGGTCCTCACGGTTGACTTAACGAACCGCTGCAACATGATGTGCGACCCCTGTTTTATGGATGCCAACCAGGTGGGCTATGTTCATGAGCTAAGCTGGGAAGAGATCCAAGAGATCATGCGGAATGCGATTGAAATCAAGCCGAAGCGCCAGATGTCTATTCAGTTCTCCGGCGGTGAGCCGACGATGTCCCCTTATTTCATCAAGGCCGTCCAATTTGCGCGGGAGTTAGGATATAACAGTGTTCAATGTGCAACGAACGGTATTGAATTTGCCAAGAGCAAGGAGTTTTCAAAACAGGCTGCCGAAGCCGGTCTTCGTTATGTCTACCTCCAGTTTGATGGGATTGGCAACGATGCCAATGGACACCGTCAGGTCGGTAATCTTTTTGATGTCAAGCTTCGGGCAATTAATAACATACACGAGGCGGGAATTGAAATCGTCCTCGTGACTACCTTGGTCAATGGCGTTAATAATGACCAGGTCGGGCCGATCATTAAGTTTGCCCGAGAGAATCCTAAGAAAATTGCTTTTGTTTCGTTCCAACCGGTTTCTTTTACGGGCCGTGATGAAGAAATCACTCCAGACCGGCGGTTGCGTCAGCGTTACACCTTGTCGCACATGGCCAGTGATGTAAAAGAACAGGCAGGGATCACAGAACCTACCCGCGACTGGTTTCCAATCTCGCTAATGGCTGCTTTTGCTGATTTCGCTGATTTGATGCATGGCCCGCAGGCAGACTGGGGATCCTTTAGTTGCGGTTGTCATCCCAACTGTGGTGTGGGAACTGCTATCATGATTCACAAAGAAACCAAGGAAATGGCGCCAGTTCCTCAGTTCATCAATGTCCCCGGCTTGGTGGAGGACATGCAAAAGGTCACCGATGCAGCCAGGAATAAATCCTTTTCTGGCTTCATGATGGGTTTGGCGCTCTTAAAGAATTATAAGCCGTTCAAAGCTCCCGCCAGTCTGGCTTTGGTGGACATCCTCAAGAAATTCGATAAAACGTGGGGGATTTCGGGCAAAAACTATGGCAAGTCCTCTCCGGATCGTACCATGGCCGACATTCAGAAGCGTCGCGAAGATCCTTGGAACTTCCTGTTTATTGCAGGCATGTGGTTCCAGGATCTCTTCAATTACGATTTCCGTCGCACTGAAATGTGTATCATTCCTTATGCAACCCAGGAAGGTGAAATTTCCTTCTGTGCCTACAACACCGGAGTGGGTTGGCGCAAGATTATCGAGAATATGCACAAAAACGCCACGGTAGCGGATTGGTACAAGAAGCATGGCAAGCACGAAGTGTTTGCCAAAGGAAAGAAGGTTAACATGGAGAGTTATGAGCACTCCTTGAAGATTGACGCGGTCGATGCAGCCAAAGTTCGTTCCAAGGGAGAAGGCCCGCAGACTGCTGCCGACGAAGAAAGGCTCAAGAGGCAGGCTCTCCGTGAGGCGGCTGAAGTGAGAAGAATTTACGAGGAAATGGTTTTGAAGAAAGCTCCCGAAAAACAGTTGGTTCAAATTGGAGGCCCGGCATTAAAGTAGTGCTAAACAGTTGGAGCCTTTATTGACATTTGCTTGGAATGGGCCGTCTTGGTTAGACGGCCCATTTTTTGTTATTGAAACCTCGAGCTTCAAGCCGATTCGGAGTTGTTTTTATGATCACTCTGGAACAGAACGTCTTTCACGCCTTTCTTACAAGGCAGGATGAGAGGGCGTGGAGTGAAGTTATTAGCCATCTCTATCCGTATATTCATCCAGTGGATCAGGCGGCTACAACGATTTGGTTTTCCTTTTGGCCATTGCGGTTATCCAAAGCATTCCAGGACTCGTTAGACCCAATTGAAACTTCCAAAAGGATGCAACTCGACGGGAACTGGAGATTGGAAGAACAAATCGATTCTTCAATAGGATTGTTTTATGGATCTCGATACTGGGCCGTGGTCAAGAAAGCCATACTCAAATATGCCGAATCTGCATCCCAGCCTGATTCCATGAGTCTTGAAAAGCAGATTCTTCATATTGCTTCCAGTGCGGCTGTTGAATCAGAGGTTGGAGAATCCTTCATTGTGGGCATCACTGCTGCGGGAGTCATGATTTTGCAGCAAGTGGGTATGGGGGGCCTTGTGGCTGTTTCTCGAGAAAGCATCCAATCAATCCAGAATAGATCAGCCGAGCACTTACTCAAAGAGCGAAACGGGAAATCTGGCGGAGGCTTGCGCGGTTTGCTTGGTTTCCAAAACAAGAAACATGAGGTTACTTTTGACGAAAGTAAGCCTGGATGTTGTTTTGTTGCCCACAACGGTCAGGATCTCTCCATGGCCTCTAGTTCGGATGAGCGAGACTACAGAAGCAAGGACCATCGCCGCGTCGCCGGACCTATCCCGGCCGAATGCCGTAGTGGTGCATGTGGCTATTGTTGGATTGGAGTTCTTGGCGGAAAAGAAAATTTGTCGGAAATAACCGAATTCGAAAAGAGTCGGCTGAGATATTTTGGCTATGTGTCGCGGGATACCCAAATCGAAAGACATCCCCATATTCGTCTGGCCTGTCAGTCCAAGTGTTACGGAAATGCCTCTGTGGTGGTTTCTCCGTGGAATGGGGTTTTGGATGGTCGCAAGCGGTAGAAACACTGGTTCAGATCAAGGGTTCCACTGTTACCCCTTTTTGGAGAGTCCTGGAGTTGCAAGGTTTTTAGGGATTGATTTTTTCCTTAAACCCGTTAATATTCTGGTGGAATAGAGTATTGAGTCAGTATAAATAATCTGAATGACGAGAAGAGGTGGGAACGTCTATGTTGACAATTACTGAGAAGGCACAGGGAAAGGTCAAGGAGATACTGGAGTCGCAACCTGAGCCGTACGCGGGGTTGCGTGTCCAGATCGTAGGTGGCGGCTGTTCTGGCTTCCAGTACCATATGGGCTTTGAAAAGCAAGCCAATACGGGAGACGAAATTGTGGAATTAAACGGATTTAAAGTATTTGTTGATAAAGGTAGTTCTATCTATTTGGATGGTACGGAGATTGATTTTGTTGAAGCTCTTACCGGCTCTGGCTTCAAATTTATTAATCCAAACGTTAAGAGCACTTGCGGTTGTGGAGAATCATTCCAGGTTTGATTTTTCACAAGAGTCTTTACCATTTCCGGTCGGGTGAATCACGAATACGGGTGCGAAATCTGGGGTAGTGTTTTTGAATCTATCGAAGGCCAACTTTTCATCTAGAGAGTTGGCCTTTTTTTTCAGTGTCCTGCTTGATTTAGATTATTGGATTTGACTCGTATTCCTCCTCTTACTCGTACTCGACCTCTAGCTAAGAAGGGTAAGGGCACGAGCAAGAGACTTCATTTCTGAGCTGCTGACACAGATGCTGCGCGATCTCTACCAACGGCCTGCCAAGGATCTCCGAATTTCGGTCACCGACAGGTGTAATCTCCGCTGCTCCTATTGCATGCCCTTTGATGAGTATGCCTGGATCGAGAGGAAGGAGATTCTCAGTTTCGAGGAGATTACAAGGCTGACAAAGATTTTTATTAAGCGGGGAGTCGACCAAATCCGGCTCACAGGTGGAGAGCCTCTGGTCCGAAAAGACTTGGACATCCTGGTCAGCCAGCTTGCAAAGCTGGATGGCCTGGAAGATCTGAGCTTGACAACAAATGGAATATTTCTGGCAGAGCAAATTCGAAAATTGAAATCTGCCGGATTAAGAAGGGTCAACGTCAGCATTGACACTCTTGATGCGGATCGTTTCAGAAAAATAACCAAAAGAGGAGACCTAAACCGAGTCCTTGAAGGGCTTTTTGCCGCTAAGGCTCTTGGTCTTGCCCCAATCAAGATCAATGCGGTGATCGAAAGAGGAGTCAACGACGTAGACATCATCGATCTGGTTGAGTTCTCCAGAAAGAATGGATTCTCTTTGCGTTTTATCGAGTATATGGACGTAGGTAATTCCAATAACTGGAAATCGGAGAAAATGGTTTCCAAAAGAGAGATCCTGGAAACGATCAATGCCGTTTACCCGCTACGGGAAGTGGGGAGAGACCAGGGGACAGCGCCTTCTGTCGATTACGAATTTATCGATGGTGGCGGGGACATTGGTGTGATTGCGTCTGTGACCGAGCCCTTTTGTTCAAGTTGCACCCGTGCCCGGCTGACGGCCGACGGGAAACTGGTAACGTGTCTCTTTGCTGAGAAGGGTCAGGATCTAAAGACGTTAATGCGAAGTGGCGCGACGGACGCTGAAATCAGCGATGTTATCGATGGCATCTGGAGGAACAGAAAGGATCGTTATTCTGATGAAAGACTCGAAGCCTTGAATTCTGCCGAAGGTTACGAAAGTAAAGACCACAAGAAGATCGAAATGATTAGCCTGGGCGGGTAGGGTAAGGAAGGGGCAAGGGAAAAGGGTCAAGAGGACGACGAGAAAAAAAGTAGCGCAAAGTCGGTTTTTGACTCTGCGGCCTTAAATCTTGTGAGTTGCGACAGACCAGCGCATAAAGCCGCAGACCCTAAGAATCGGGTCTGCGCTACAGAATCCATTCCCCGGCGCACCCAGCAGCCCCCCCTTTTAGTTTAGGAAGGAATAACAGGCAGCTCTGGACGAATCGTGAATTTGAGCTTCTGATGGGCTCTGCGCAAGGCCTCTTCGACGAATTGTGAAGAAGAACCTCGAGCAAAGATAAAGCCGAGATAGCTTGAGCCCTCAGGCAGCGGAATTAGTTTTTGACCAGGCTTTGCGGTTATCGTGATCTCCTCAATGCCCTTCACCTTGGATGCCTGCTCGATGCCGGCAACTTCGTGGAAGTATCCGCTTCCAGGAAAGGGGATCATCATGACTCCTGCAGCATTTTTCTCTCTCACCTCTGAAATTGTTTCTATTCCTAAAGCGTGGCGGATGATGATTTCTTCCAGCGAGATTCCCGTGCCAAAACGCAAGGTCCGAGAACAAAGTCCTCCAATGGACCTGGCTGCCACTTCAATAATCCAAGTCCCGTATCTATTGATTCGAAGTTCCGCGTGAATTGGACCTTCACGAAGACCGAGAGCCTGGGCTGCACTTTGGCTGCAGTTTAGGATTGCCTCTTGAGAGGGAGCGGCCAATCGTGACGGTGTGATATAGAGAGTTTCTTCAAAAAAAGGCCCATGCAGCGGATCCGGCTTGTCAAACAATGCCAGGAAGCGCAATCTCCCGCGACTCAAGATTCCCTCAAGCGCGAATTCCTTTCCTTCAACATAATCCTCAACCAGAATTTGCTTATTAGTCCGTTCCCTGGAAACTTGAATTGCAGGATTCTTGAGAATCTTCCCGATTCTACGGAATGCCTCCTCGAACTCGTCTGGATTGTTGGCTCGAATGACGCCCTGACTGGCTGAGAGAGAGAGTGGCTTCAGAACGCAAGGATACTTTACTCTGCCAGAGATATGACAAGAATCCAGATCGGTCGAATAACATGCAAAGCCAGGGACAGGCAATCCCGCTCTCTTGAGAAGTTGCCGCGACAGGTACTTATTGCGGCAGGCCTCCACTGATTCCGGTGAGTTATGGGGAAGATTGAGCTTTCGGCTGGCAAGGGCTGCAGCAACCGTTGGTTTGTCACCAATCGCGACCACCCCATGAATAGGCTTAGTTCTTCCGTATCTTAAAATGGCATCTACCGCCTTTGCGGGGCTACTGAATCGCATAGGAATGGCTCCGTCTCTCCAAGGATCATCCAAAACATGACAGCGATCCGTGCCGTATACAACTTCCACACCCAGTTTTTTAGCGGCCTCAGCGAAATCTTGAGCGTTGTAGCCTGTGGTAGTGAAAAGCAGAAGGAGTCGTTTGTGCGAAAGTGAATTTGATTCTGGCGTTTGTGAAGGCATTC
Source organism: Terriglobia bacterium (assembly GCA_041478005.1). Taxonomy (GTDB): domain Bacteria; phylum Acidobacteriota; class Terriglobia; order Versatilivoradales; family Versatilivoraceae; genus JBGOVH01. The sequence continues at coordinate 8,388 of JBGOVH010000067.1, forward strand.
GAGGCTTAGACAAGAGCAACCTGCTCTTCAATGGGCTCCGCTCAACAATACCAGGGTTCGTCAAGGTAGGGGATAGCAGCGCGGGGAAGAACCCAATCCAGATGAGGAACGGCTTCATCGTGTGGCGGACCCTGTTCATATGCAAGATCCCAAATAGAAGAAAAAATCTGCCGCCGTGTCAACCCGCAGTCATTGGCTGCCTTGACCAGCCTGCGAATCTGGTTGCAGAGTTCATCCAGGCTTGGATCTGCATGATTCCAGGCGTAACTCAAAGCCGCTTCTTTGAAACTACCAATCACTTCTCGCACTTCCCGGAGCTGGAGAAGCCCGGAGCCTGAAGGAATCAAGAGGCGTATAGCCAGCTGGATAGGGGCCACGTTATGGATAAGATCCTCCTCGGCAAGGAGATTGAGCAACTCCCGATAGCTCTCCCAGGTCGTCCACGGAGTAAAGGTGACGAAGGTTGGATTCAACGTCAAACCGACTTTCCTAAAGAGTGCTCTTACCGCGAGGAAATCCTCGCAGGTG
>JBGOVH010000370.1:0-4018 GCA_041478005.1 Terriglobia bacterium
AGAAAAGACTCACTACAAAGGCACAAAAAAGACATTAAAGCATGCTACCTTTAGCTTAAATGAACAGGATAGACAGGATGAGTAGGATGAGAAAAATAGATTGCAAAACCCAGCGGATACAGGCTGGAAGAGGAAAGTAGATGGAAATCCAAGGACAAGAACATCCACCTTATATCCTGTCTATCCTGTTCAGCCTTTGCTTCCATCGACGAAATGAATTAGGGCAATTATCTCCCGCTTCACTTTCTTCTTTGTGTCCTTGGTATCTTTGTGGTGATCGGCTTAGGTTATAGTGATCAACCTGGCCAGGTTCTTGAGTTCCTGATTACTTTTGACCAGCTCATAGACTCGAGTGAAGTCCGCGTCTCCGCCGATCCTGTCCATCGCCATCTCCCAATACTCTCGAACTCTAGTGGCGAGAGACAGATCGATACCCATGTCGTGTTCAAGATCTGTGATGAGCTTCAAATCTTTATAGGCAATGCGAATGACCGCTCCGGATTGAAAAGTACGTGACAAAATAAACCTGGGGAATCGAAGTTCTGTCTCGTAACTTCGCGCATTGCTGTTTTGGAAGACATCCACCAAAAGTGATTCCTCAAATCCCAACGCCGCGCCGGCCCACAGCGCCTCACAGGTGGCCAGAAAGAGGGTGAAGGAAAGCTGGTTCTGAAGCAGCTTGACAGTTTGGCCCTGCCCGGGTCCTCCGGCATACACGACCTTGCGAGCGATACCGGAAAAGAGGACGCGACAGTCACGGCAAAGCTTTCGGTCTCCTCCCACCATCAGCAATAGTGTGCCTTCGCGCGCACCAACTGCCCCTCCGGTCATAGGGGCTTCCAGCATCCGCACTCTCCTGGCTGCCAAACGTCGATGGTTCTTTACGGCGAAAGCAGGACTGCCGGTGGTCATGTCTATCACCAGGCTATTGGGCCTTATTCCCGACAGGATCCCTTCTTTGCTGTAGAGCACTTCATCAAGCGCCGTGTTGTCTGAAACGATCACCAGGATCACCTTGCTTTTTGAAGCCAACTTTCGAAGAGACGGAACCAAGACGACACCGTTCTTGCCCGCGGCCCAATGACGGACTTTTTCGCTCCTTTCATAGACCGTCAGATTGAACCCATTCTTCAGCAAATTCTCGGCTACCCCGGTTCCCATGTTCCCAAGACCCACGAGTCCAACAGGAGTGTTCAAATCGATTTTCATTCGTTCTCCTTATGATTTCTGATGAGCTCTCAACAATACGGCGTGATAGTATTGACAAGGCTGGCGTCTATTGCAATGCGTTAGTTGGGACTGATTTCAAACGGAGAACTTTATGGAAACTCTTAAATACTTGCTCGACGAAGAGCACATCCCAAAATCCTGGTATAACATCGCGGCTGACCTGCCCAGGCCGCCTGCTCCGGTCTTGCATCCCGGCACATTACAGCCCATCTCTGCACAAGATCTCTTGCCTTTGTTCCCGATGGACCTGATTGCTCAGGAGGTCAGTACGGAGCGTTTCATAGAGATTCCCAAGGAAGTTCGAGAAGTTTACCGGCAGTGGAGACCTTCACCCTTGTTCCGGGCACGACGATTGGAAAAGGCTCTCGATACCCCGGCTCGCATCTATTACAAGTACGAGGGTGTCAGTCCGGCGGGCTCGCATAAACCCAACACGGCTGTCCCGCAAGCCTTTTACAACAAACGGGCAGGCATCAAACGCCTGGTTACGGAAACCGGCGCGGGACAGTGGGGTTCTTCTTTGGCCATGGCTTGCGCCTTCTTTGACCTGGAATGCAAGGTGTACATGGTTCGAGTCAGCTATGACCAGAAGCCCTATCGACGCGCTTTGATGGAAGCTTACGGCGCTCAAGTTACTGCCAGTCCCAGTCGGGAAACAGCCGCGGGTCGCAGTATTTTGGCAGAACACCCGGATTCACGCGGCTCGCTGGGTATGGCGATCTCAGAGGCAGTCGAGGTAGCGGCACAAGATCCGTCGAGCCATTATTCACTAGGAAGTGTACTTAGCCACGTCCTGTTACACCAAACCGTGATTGGCCAGGAAACACTGGAGCAAATGCAAATGGCGAATGATTACCCCGACGTGATAGTCGGCTGCACGGGCGGCGGATCCAACTTTAGCGGAATTGTCTTCCCATTTCTTAGGCGAAAACTGAGAGAAGGTGACAATATTCGCGTGGTCGCTGTAGAACCCAGTGCCTGTCCCAGCTTGACCAAGGGTCGATTCGCTTATGACTTTGGAGATACGGCTCATCTGACTCCGTTGGTCAAGATGCACACGCTCGGAAGTACCTTTGTGCCTCCAGGCATTCATGCGGGCGGGCTTCGCTATCATGGGATGGCGCCATTAGTCAGCCACCTGCTCGATCTCGGGATGATTGAAGCCACTTCTGTCCAACAACTGGATGCCTTTGCGGCTGGACTCGTGTTTGCTCGCGCAGAAGGCATTTTGCCTGCCCCGGAGGCAAACCACGCAGTGGCGAGCGTAATTCAAGAAGCTCAGCAATGTAAGGAAGAAGGAAAAAGTCGCGCCATCCTCTTCAATCTTTGTGGCCACGGCCATTTTGATATGCAGGCCTACATCGACTATGCTGCCGGCAAGCTGCAAAACTACGAGTATCCTGCGGAAGAAATCGCCCTGGCTCTCGCAGGGTTGCCTGCGGTGGCACTTTTGTCATGAGTCTTGATTATTTCCATCCCGCCGTCGCCAGCTGGTTTGCCAAGCAGTTTGCGTCACCTACGGAGTCACAGTCACAGGCCTGGCCGTCAATCCGGGAGCGACGCCCCACGTTGATTGCAGCTCCCACAGGATCCGGCAAGACCCTGGCTGCCTTTTTGGCAGCCATCGATGGACTCGTGAGGCAAGGTTGTGAAGGAACCCTGTCAGATACGACTCAAGTTCTCTACGTCTCTCCTCTAAAGGCCCTCAGCAACGACATCCAGCGTAACTTGCAATTTCCCCTGGAAGGAATTCAGCGGGAGCTTCAATCTCTGAGCCACGATCCTATCCAGATTCGCACACTCGTGCGCACGGGCGACACCCCTGCGAGCGAGCGCGCTGCTATGCTCCGGAGACCTCCGCACATTGTCGTAACCACGCCGGAATCGCTTTACATCCTCCTGACCAGTGAAGGAGGAAGAAAGATCTTGCAAACGGTGCGAACCGTGATTGTGGACGAAATCCACGCTCTGGTTGGGAGCAAGCGTGGCTCGCATCTTGCCCTGTCTCTCGAGCGTCTCCAGGCTTTGGTTGGAGAAAACCTGGTGCGCATTGGTCTGTCTGCTACGCAACGCCCTATCGAAGAAGTTGCCCGGTTCCTGGTTGGACGCGCCGGGATTGATTCCGCTGGAAAACCGGACTGCACAATCATTGACACCGGTCATTTCCGCGCCATTGACATTGCCATTGAGATCCCCAATTCCCCGCTGGATGCTGTCATGTCCGGTGAAGTCTGGCAGGAAATCTTCACCCGATTGGCAAGCCTCATTCTAGAGCATCGGTCGACATTAGTTTTCGTCAACACTCGCCGCCTGGCAGAGAGAGTGGCTCGTCATCTGGGTGAGCGAATTGGCGAGGACCATGTCACCGCTCACCATGGCAGCCTCGCGCGGCAGCAACGCTTCAACGCTGAACAACGACTGAAGCAAGGCAACCTGCGGGCCCTGGTGGCTACGGCTTCTCTCGAGCTAGGCATCGATATTGGCACCGTGGACCTGGTCTGCCAGATTGGCTCCACACGCTCGATCTCGACTTTGTTGCAAAGGGTCGGGAGATCCGGCCACAGCGTTGGAGGATTTCCCAAGGGCAGAATTTTCCCCCTGAGTCGTGATGAGTTGGTCGAATCCGCTGCACTGCTTGATTGCATTCGCCGCCGAGAACTCGACCGCCTTGTCATCCCCGAACAACCCCTGGATATCCTTGCTCAGCAGATTGTCGCCGCCGTGGCCTGCCAGGAATGGCAGGAGGATGCGCTTTATGAGCTCGTCCACAATGCCTACCCCTACCGAA
>JBGOVH010000422.1:0-3650 GCA_041478005.1 Terriglobia bacterium
GTCTTCAGACCCTTCTCCGCGAGCTGCACCCTGGCTTGGATCTTGAGGTGATCAATGCCGGCCAAATTGGATTTGGTTCAACTCAAGAACTGATTTACTTTCATCGCCAGATTCTACCCCTAGAGCCGGATCTGGTGCTGCTACTCGACGGTTACAACGATATTCTAGCTGACCTCACAAACCCGGCTTCCGGCTGGCCATTGCACTCCGATCTGTTAAAGAGTCGATTCGAAGATTCATTCCACCCTCATCCATTGAGAAAAGACATCTTTGCTCTTTTCCGGCAGAGCAGGTTTCTGGATCTCATCATGCGCCTGCTTTCTGAAACAATAGCAGGAAATCGAAGAGGGCTTATCATGCCGCGCGTTGCTCCTACCGCTACCTCCGAGAACTATCTCCGCAACTTGCGGGCACTGGCGCGTCTGGCAGCGCCAACACCGCTATGGGTCGCACTCCAGCCAGTTCCAGCTTTTACCCAAAAACCCCTCGCTCCCGAGGAGCAAAAGATCCTTGCTGAAAAAGAAGAGATCATTCCCGGATATGCTGAGCGCATTAGGGAGACTTATAGACTCATGAAATTCGGTCTGATTTTAACAGGAGCGAGAATGGTAGACCTGGAAAATGCTCTTGGGACGGAGCCTAAATTGATGTTTGCGGATGAGTGTCATTTCGGAGATGACGCCGCGGATCGCATTGCACACGAAATCGCTAACCAGTGGTCAGAGGCAAAAGTGATCCCCGAGTCTAAAACAAAATCTTTAAAGCAATCCTAATTTCCTGTTCCTCTATCGTCCTCGGCCAGTCGCTCTTGAGCAGCTTGGAAAGCGCGCGGTCGGCCAGAAGCTTTCCACCCGTTTGACAACGAGCACAATAGTTTGCCTCGTTTTCTGCGTAAACAATCCTTTGCACTGGAGAACCACAGTCAGGACAGGGCTGCCGATAGCGGCCATGAACGGCCATACCTTCGCGAAACGCCGTAACCTTCTCCGGAAAGTTGTTTCCAACTTCGCGACGCAACTTCTCCGTCCAGGAACGCAGCGTCGCTTGGCAGGCCTCATGGAGACGGCCGATCTCTTCCTCACTGAGCTTGCTGGTCAGTTTTACTGGCGACAACCGCGCTCGATGCAGAATTTCGTCAGAGTAGGCATTGCCAATTCCACTGAACAGATGGGGATCGGTGAGACTCCGCTTCAGCGTGTGGTTTTCGCGAATCAAGGCACATCGGAAGCTTTCAAGATTCGAACCAAGAACCTCAAGGCCTCCAGGATTGTAGGTTTTCAGGGCTTCTGCACCGAAAACCAAATGGAGTGAGGCTCGTTTCTTAGAGCTCGCTTCCGTGAGCACAAGTGTCCCCGAAGAAAAGTCAAACGCGGCCAGACTATTCCTTAAAGATACTTTAGCTCCTGTTTCCCTCCAATGAAAGCGGCCCGCGATCATGAGATGGAACAGCAGATAGAGGTCACCCTCCAATCTCACTGCTATGCGCTTCGCAAGTCGGCGAAGTTCCACAACTCTTCTTCCTTCAGCATTCTGGATAGGGGGTACAGCCGATCGAAGAAGAAATGGGCTGATTAGACGGATTTTTTCCAGTCTTTCTCCCAGGATCCTTGACTCAAGTGCTTCGATGTAAATGACAATATCTGGAAGTTCAGGCATGAAAGTCGGGCAATGATTAGTCCGAGCAATGGTTAGAAGACACGACTCTTGCATGTCTGCTCGCCTCGCCCCGCTCGGGGAGAGGATGAAGGCTTGAGAGAAGCCTTCATGGGGTGAGGGGCGCTGATTAGAGCCCGCGCCGTGTCCGCGCTCCTGCACCTCTTAGTATTTTATGGTTCTCGCCGTCGTCCTCGGTCTTATCCATTTGGTATTCATGCCTGCCAAGCTTTCTACCGATAAGATTAGGACGAAAAAGTTGAGGACCATTTTTGCTTGCAGGGTTTCTGTCTAACGAAAATGGAAACAATGACCCCAAAGTCGAATCAAGCTGAACTCAATCGGTGGCTGGAAGACGTCGGCCGGAAACAAAAAACTGACCATGTTTTTGAACTCGAAATGTGGATCAACTGTTTCGATCGATTTTTTCGCGCTAAAAACCAACCCTCAGAAGACGGGGAAATTAAGACATTCTTGCTCAAAGATTTTCGAGAGGAGTTGGCGATTGTTCGGGATATCACACTGAGAATGAGTTTCCTGGCCAGTGACATCATGTCCCAGGAGCGATCGAACTTGCTTCAATTTGACAAGTATATCAGCAATAGTCTCAAGCGTGACTACGTGATGGATAATTTCCTAAATCGCTTGTTAACACAGCCAACTCCCGATGACTCTTTGGCTCTTCTATTGGAAGCACTGGCAGACCTGCGTTCCGTAATGGACGACTTGGTGAGAATGCCCGAAGTGAGTTTCAAAACCTTCACCTCGATGGGTAAGCTCATTAACCGGGAGATCAAGCAATGCCGATATATTGAGATGCTGGTCGCCTACAAATTCAAGGTCCAATATGACCGCGTTGACAACCCTTCGATTGCCGCACTGATCAGGAGCGTCCACAACGAAGGATTGCGCCAGGACTTGGCCAAAGTATTTCTTGAACTTTTCCGTTTGCTTCGTTATCTGGAATTTGTTGAAAAGGACCTGGAGCGGGATCGTCCCCTGAAAAATTCTCTCCTGATTTTTTCGCTAATCAATTCAGAGATGCGCCTCCTTTTCGATTTCATTGAAACACGAATCTGTAAGAATCCAGAAGTCAGGGCCGAGTCTGTAGAAATCCTGGATGCCGCGATATTCGCCATGAGCCAGGAAGTCAAAAAGGTTTTCAGCTTTGAGCTTGTAGGCCTAGTTTACTTGCGCCATGCTCCTCCAATCTTTGCCAAAGTGGAAAATAGTCATGGGATCCTCAAGAATTCCCTGCAACAATCGATCGTCCAAATCTCCCGAGCCTTTGATCCTATCTTTGAGGGGAAGCAGATCTTTTCAACTTACCAGGATCGTTTGGAACAATCCAGAAGGCTGCTAGAAGAGATCAACTCGCTGCTGAGCGCCGTAAGAGAATCTGAAGGCACCGTCGATCATGAAGTTCTGCCCCCATTGATGCAAAAGTTCGAAGATTTCCGCGAGAGCGGCTTGAGAAACCTGATGTTTAAAGATTGGGAAGATTACGAAAACTTCATGGACGAAATTGCGACCTCCAAATCCAGAGAGGCGCTCCGGTTTGCACTTCATCGTTTTCGCATCTTCATGGAAGCTCTCCATGGAGAGGTCAGCAAACGGGCGGTCTTACATGCCGCGGTTGCCGGCTAGAAAGTTTGCGATGGCGGGGATAACTTTCTCCTTTTCACAGTTAAACGCAATATGGCCGCAGGTTCCTGTCGGCTTGGGTGCTGATGGCAAACCAAAGAACCTCATTCTCAAGAATCCAATTACCAATGCCCAAGCCGAGAAGGCACCTATCAGAATCATCATTCGGTGAACCTCATTGCGCCATCTTGCGTTCGGCGATACACCACAAACCCTGATGGCTGCGGATGAAGATCTCGCCGTCAGAGACTGCCAGCGATCCATTGGTGGTTTCACCGATTGGGTTGGCGCTAAGCAGCTCGAATTTTGGGCTTGCCTTGAGGACAAAAGTATCGCCGCCTTGATTGATGACA
>JBGOVH010000599.1:0-2579 GCA_041478005.1 Terriglobia bacterium
AACGTGTTTTTCTGTACATCCATCTTCCTTCCGGGATCTTCCATCAAGTTTGCTTCATGAGCTGCAGCGATCGCTGCCTGCAGTTTGACCTTGACGCCTGCGGTGGCTTTGCCGGCAGCTTCGTAAACTCGAAGGATGGTCGACCCACTGCGTCCTGGCTTCAACGCAGAAACTACCACGTTAGGCTGGGATACTTCCAGCCAACCCCATTGTTTCGGAAGCGCCCCTGCATGGGAGATGGCTTTCTTAGTGATCAAAGGATGGTTAAACTCCCAACCGGAGCGATAGATTCCCGCCTCTTTCCAATCCCCTGAATGGGGAACCAGAGCATATTGAAGAGTGAGTGTCTTTCCCAACTGCAAACCAGTATCCGAAGACATCCCTGGCTCAAAACCGCCGACGGGCTGAGAAGAGTAAGCTCCAATGGTAGCCGATCGCAAGAGAGACAACAGCAGAGTCCCGTCCGCGACATTGTTCCCGGGAATCCCGCGATTGAGTAACCCGATCCCTCTTTTGCCATCTCCATAGTCAATCCAATTCTGCGCCGGCAACTCAATTCCAAGCGGTCGGTCGATGGCGCCAAAAGGAATCTCAGCCACATGCTGGCCATTCTGGACTGAAGTTGGAAAGAGGGCGCGGTACCGCACGAATTTCTCGTTGTTCAAGATGCGAGTAGTAATATCGATGCGGCGGACACCCTGATAAAGCTTGACGGAAGTTCCGAAATGACCGTTGCCAAAGGCATGGTCCACACTGTATTCGGAGAACACCGGACCTTGTCTCACCCCACCGCTGCCACCTACTTGCTGATTGCTAAAAAAAGCCATCCCAGGTTTGGGAGGAGAATGCCTGGTCGTCATGGCAATGTTCCTACCACCATTGAGACCTCCATAGAGTTCCCAAAAGTCTCCTCCATCGTACTCGCGGGCGACTACATTGCCAGGTCCTGTCAAAGCTTCCCAGTTGTCCGATTTGAGCTGGAGGCTGGTCATCGCGCCAGTCCAGAGATTGAAAGTCGCGCGGTAGAATTCATTCTCAATCGTTCCGCTGTCTCTCATGGCCGCAGAATTCTCCTGGTGTCTTCGCCCTAGATCGGAACTGCTATCGTCCTGGCCAGATGCCAATTTCGAAGCAGGAAGATTCGGAATAACTTGATAAACGGAGTAACCCATCGCGGGCACACCCCGTGCCACAAAGGCGAGTTTCACCTGTTTCAAGCTGCCATCGCCGCTTCGAATCGCCTCCAGAATTTGCACAGGCACGTTCAGCCCTGCCGGGTCCACCAAGCTCACATTGCGAACACCTCTTTGGGAAAAGAAAATGTCTGTTTCAGCGATGTCCGTTCGCGGCCATCCCAGGGTGTTGAACACCACAATGGGGGTTCCTTCACCACGAGTATCTATTTTCGAGGCGATCTGATCAAACCGAGAGTTCACCATCTCGTCAGCCAAACGTTTTGAGAATTCGAATCCACGGATGCTATCTTCGTAGACTTTGTCCGACATAACGCCCGAAGCCAAGTCGTGCGTCTGATTGAAAAGGGTTGGCTCCCAGGCTCGCCACAGCATCTCGTCATCAGTAGGCACTCCCAACCAATTTGACAGCGCCCCGAATTTTTCGGCTGTAGTCAAGAGCCGAGTGAGATTCCTTGTCCATTGCTTGACTTCAATCCGGCTGCTGTAAATACCCTGAAAGATTGGATTCAATTCTCCTTTAATCATAGGCATGTCTGAGCGCTTCGCAACCACTGCTTCAAACTCGGTCGGGACAGCCATCTTGATGACAAAAGGGGCGCCACTGTTTTTATTGAATTCCTCAATCAAGGCTGGAACATATTCCTCGGGTTCGGAAACGTCGGCTCCTGCTAAAGCCACTCGGTCTGTCCCTCGCGCAAAAGGTTTCAGCATCTCGAACCGTCCCTTAAAGAAGTCAGTGAACTCAGGAGGGGTCGCCGGGGAACCGTAGAAGTATCCATAGCCAAAGGGCAGCCAGAAGGCAGGAATTCTTGTGCCGTCGATGCCCTGCCAGTGAAACTCTGAAGGAACCTCCAGATTTGCCACACCTCGGAAGAACCAGAAGGACTTGAACCCAGCCAGCTTCAGGAGCTGAGGCAACTGAGCATGATGACCAAAAGTGTCGAGTAACCATCCCACGGTCACATCGACTCCCAGCTTCTCCCGGCAGTAATTCTTCCCATACAGCACGTTTCGAACAAACAATTCTCCGGGAGGCATATTGTCGTCTGGCATGTTGTCCATGCCTCCTACAATCTGAAGTCTTCCCTCCGCAATATACTTCCGAAACGCGGCCTCCTGCTCCGGATATCTTTCCAAAAAAGGTCGGAAATATGCCACCTGGTCCAACGCGAATTTGTAGTCCGGATGAGTCTTGAGCATGTCGAGAGCTCGCAGGATGTTAATCAGTCCAATTTGCAGGTACTCTTCACGGGTAATAAACACCGCTCCCTCCCAGTGGGTGTGAGGAATGAACCAGAGGGTTTCCTTTTGGCCGGATGGGGCGCTCTGTGCAGAAGATGCCGAGAAAACGATAATGGGTACCAGAATCATTGAGAGCAGAAC
>JBGOVH010000568.1:0-2790 GCA_041478005.1 Terriglobia bacterium
ATCATAGAAGAGAGCTTTGCCGCTGCCTTTCGCCGTGTGCGGTTGCATCTGCCCCGCTTGCCTGCGACCTGGCAGATTTCTCCAGCATTGCCGTTCGGAGAACAGGGTCTCTTGGTTGACGCAGTTCTGCCAGCAGAAGATATCCTGCCAGGCCGCCAACTATGGGTGAGCCTAAAAGGCTGGCACATTCTGGAGCAACCCCAGGCACGGCTGCTGGTTTGTGATGATGGCAGAGGACCTGCGACGGCACTGGCCATGGCCCGTCAACTGGCAGAACGTCTGAATGCACCCACTACATTACTCGGCATCACCCATGACTCTGAAGCCGCCGAAGAATTTCGAGGAAAGCTCAAACAGCGTCAGGAAAAAGCGGCCTTTCCGCATGCCGAACTGCGTGTGCGCTATGGCAGTGCCGTTGATCAGATCGCCAGTGAACAAGTTGAATCACTTTACGAGTTCCTGGTGCTGTCAGCCAAACCCAGACTGTTCCGATGGCTCGACCCTCGCCCGAGACGAATTGGCTCTACATTGCTGAAGATCCTGGAAAGCACCACGGTACCGGTACTGGTCGTCAATGGAAGACAAACTCAGATTGAACGAATGCTAATTTGTTCGGCAGCCGGTGAGCCGGGTAAGAGTGATGTCCAGATCGGTGGCCGGCTAGCGCAGCGGCTGGGTGTGCCGGTGACGTTGCTCCATCTAACCCGGAATGCCGAGGAGTTAAGCCCCGAGACGCGATCTCATCTGGACCGCGCAATTACCACTCTAAAAGAGCTTGATGTCGTTTGTGAGATGCGGATACGCCAAGCTTCTGCACCAGATGCGGGCATTCTGGCCGAGGCGCATGCTGGCAATCATGACCTAATCGTAATTGGAAAGCATAGGCACAACTCTCGCGTCCTCTTTGGACTTGATGACACAACGCTCCGAGTACTAGCTCGTGCTGACCGTCCGGTGTTGGTTGTACCGGACAGGGAGTCTGTATAGAGGAGGTCCTAAGCTACCTAAGTGTCGAATAAGACTTTTTCTTCTCGGGAGGGACAGACTTTTGACAGGATTCTCTTGCTACTGCGAAAAAAACTTCGGTTGCGCAGCCTCTCATTTTGCCCGAGTTAATTCGGAACTTCCATCCTTGAGCAGTAGTGGTCCCGCTTGCAGGATGCTTCCCTTTGGCAACTCGGTTTTCAATTCGAATTTCTGATTCGCTACCAAGTTGATCTCAGTCTCAAAGGTTTGATATCCCGGTAAGGTGATCTTGACCCTATGTTTTCCTGGGGCCACCAGGAGCCCTTGCCAAGGACCATCAAACTGATCAACAAATCCCACGAATCGGTCCTCAAGGAAAACCGCTGCCCGATTGGGTTTCACGGCAAATTTCACCTGGGCCGTTACATCCGGATACTGGACCTGAGGGTCTTTCTCCATGGCCACATTCACGATCTGCTTTTGTCCCGGCTCGAGAACAATTTTGTGAAAGAAATCTTTGAAGCCGTTCTGGCGCACTACAACCTCATGGTTACCCGGCAAAAGTAAGATCTTCTTCGATCCTCTAAGCTCTTTAAGAAAGCCCACATACTGTCCATCAACCCAAACCCCAGAAGTTTTCTCAACCTTGGAGGCGCCAACAAACTGTATTTCTCCCAGGATTTCGTTGCCACCATAGAGTGCAGAGTTAGAAAGCATCAATGCCAAGAGAACTAGGGAAGATTGAATTGACTTCAACTCCCTAGACATAATTTTCATTTTGTTCTCCCTAAATTGTTTGAAACGCTTTTGGAGCAGCCGGCAGAGCACTGCCTTTTAGGGTTAGTCACTGCAATCACTCTACCATTTCCAAACTAAGATGGATTTCCTGCCTTACACCCGAGCTCAGCACTATAGCTGAGATTTAGCCGACTCTTTGCCTGTGACTGAGATCATCGAGAGGCGCTTCATCATTCATTATGAAATAACAGCCGGTAATTTTTCTCCGATTCGCACATAGCCATGTAATTTTTCCTTAATCCTCTAGGTCATGAATTCTGCAACTGTTTTAGAATTATTTGCCAAGCAGATTTTGGCTGGCTGCATGCCAAAAATGCACGTGGATCCAATGAGAAGGTTCACACTTGCGAAAAGAAAGCAAGGAGGCTCAAATCAATAAACTTAGGATTCAATGGTTGTCTCCAGTAACAGGCAGGGGGATAGGCGCCAAAGAGGAATGGGTAATGACGTCAAGGCGCCTCCCGGTTGCTCCATTCCGGCGAGTCATATATAATCCTGCGGTTCTTAAACTTGCAGGCCTACTAGTTCCTGTTCTCAGCAAGTCAGGCTGGGACAAGAAAACGACCTCCATGGGTGAACCTCAAAAAATCATTTATTTTTCCGACGCCAAATTCCTGGGAGGCGCTGAAGAGTACCTGAAGCTGCTAATCCCGGAGATTGATCGCGAGAAGTATCAGCCCAGGGTGGCTCTGACACATCGTCCGGACACCAGGCCTTTGGCTGAATTTTTTGAGAACCGGAATATCGAGGTTGATTTTGTTGAGACTCAAGGGCCCTCTCCGATAGGCAACTTTCTGACGCCTCTGCGTTACTTCCGCCAGCAACGCCCCGCCATCGTCCACTTCAATTTGAATAATTCCTTCGGATGCTTCTTCCCGATTCTGGCGGCATTTTGCACGCGAGTCCCATGGAAGCTGGCGACTGAGCATCTCGCCTTCGAGCTGGCATCCGGGAAGCGTGCAGGTATCAGAACCAAGAAACTCGTTAAGAAAATATCGAACTTCTGTCTGGACTATACCATTGCTG
>JBGOVH010000235.1:0-5147 GCA_041478005.1 Terriglobia bacterium
CAAAGACTCCTGACACTGGATCAAAAGACACGAGCCGATTGAGTGAGACATCCAGTGAATCCTCCCGCGTCACTCCATCGGCTCCATTCCCCAGAGGGCCCACTCTTCGCGGGCCGGTCCGTAAATGCCTGGGACTCTCAGTCCTGCTTGCCTCATCAGCACCGTCATCTGTCCACGATGATGGATCTGATGAAAAATCAAAGCAGTGAGCGTATCTCCTCTTTTCCACATTTGCCCGTACATCTCATCTGAGATTTCTAAGCTGGAGTCCGTCCACTTTGATTTGACTTCGTTCATGACCGACATCCCCGCTGTGTTATAAGCTTCGTAGATTTCATTGGCAGAGGCCGGCACCGGGGTTTCTACTCCCGGTCCTGCGATATTGAGACCCGTTCTGGCCATCATTTCAGAGATGGTAGTGACCAGATGCCAGGCCAGCCGTCCCAGTGTTCGCCCGCCAGGAACAACCGCTTGAGAAAGCGAACTGCCTGAAATGTGTTTCAGGATCCTCTGAGTCTTGTCGAACTCCTGCGTCCACTGAACTTCAAAATCCTTGATACTGGAAATCATTGACTTATCCTTTCTTCAATTCCCTTACTGCTCTATTATGCGCCCGGTCAAAGTACTGCGCGTGAATGTATTTGTCAATCCTTTGCGGGAAGGCTGGAAAACCAGTCACAGGAACTTAGGGCTCGTCACGAGATAAGTGTAGAAGTTTCGTTCACACGTATGCCCCCTCACCCGGCCTCGTGAATGCTTATCAAGCATTCACCCCTCGCCCCCATCGGGGGTGGAACGTGTGCTCCGGCGCGCGTTTCAGCGTGAGCAGAGCGCCCGCCCTGCCAGACCCCGCCCTGTTACCCATAAAATTTGTCGCACACTCCAAAACGATTGATAATCAGCCAGTCACTTCTGAATTTGCTATACTTTTAGAGTTCAAGCCTATTGTCGCTTCTTCATTGAGCGAACTTTCATCAGAAAATGTCTTGGAGAATCTCTTGGCTCTGAGTAATGCATTCGTTTCTAGGGAAAGGTTTGGCAGCCACGGTAAGCGCAGCGAGCCTTGGTTTTTCAAAGTGAAACAGAATGTCTATTTCACCGCCCGCCTTTCGGCGCTCGTCTGGGCATGCTGTGCTGCAAATGCCGGCTTCACCTTGGGGCTCGCGGACAACTCCACAGCCTTCTGGCGAGGCGCTCTTCAAGATCGGGCCGGAAACCCTTTGCCTGGCATCCTGGTCGAACTTCGCCTGAGTAATTCTGAAAAGAACTTCGTCAGCACAACGGACCCGTCAGGTTTTTTTGCTTTCACTGACGTGCCTCCGGGTGTTTACTTTGTGATTGTCCACTGGCAAGGACTTCGCTTAACAACTCAGGAACCTGTTGAGATCCGGGAAAACGCCCATATGGGATTCTGGCTAGAACTTGCAACAGACCGGCAGCAAGTCTTCTTGCATCGCGCGGCTCTGGAGAAGGAGTCCCAAAGCAGCGGCGGAGAGCGGCTCTCGAGTCAGGAAGTTGCTGACCTCCCATTGAACAAGCGAGACTACGGCAAGCTGCTTACGCTCGACGCCGGAACCACGACGGACACGAACAGTGGCACAGGCAACTTTACTCAGCAGTTTGCTGCCAATGGCCAGCGTGGATCGGCAGCGGTCTTTGCCATTGACGGAGCGGATGCCACAGATCCGGAGCAAGGTGGCGCGACGTTCTCTAATTTTAATGTGGACGCCATTAAACAGATCCGCTCGAGCTCTGGCGTTATGCCGGCTGAAATCGGCCACGGGGCAGCAGTTTTTACCAACGTCATCACAAAGTCCGGCACGAACGAGGTGCACGGCACCCTCTTTGAATTTCACCGCAATGCTGCTCTGGATGCTCGCAATTTCTTTGATCGCCGCACGATTGCCAATCCAGGACGCATTCCCCCCTTTGTTCGCAACGAATTCGGCTTTACTAATGGTGGCCCGGTTGTCTTGCCGGGAATTTACAATGGGCGAGACCGGACCTTTTATTTCGGGCAATACCAGGGTTTCCGCGAGGTACTGGGAACTACGCAGGTTCTAGCGGTTCCTACTGCGGACGAGCGACTAGGACATAATACCACTGCGTTTCCCGGAGACACTCTGATCGTTCCCGTCAGTCCGCTCATTGCACCAGTACTGGCCCGTTATCCGCTTCCCAACGATTCGCAAGGCCCCTACGGACCCAGGACTTATGCAACCTCTTCCAAAGTCTCTACGAATACGGATCAATTCTCAGTCCGCATCGACCATAAGATCTCTAAAAAAGCACAGCTGTTTGCTCGCTTCAGCTTTAACAATCTCGATGGTCCGCTGACCAACCCAAGCCAGACAGCCATTGATCCCAGCTTTGCCGTTCGATTCCTGGATCGGCAGAGGAGTTTTGCCCTGACTTATGTACGGACTCTCTCTCCGCATCTGATCTCAGAAAGCACGTTTGGGTTCCTCCGAAGCACTCCATTGTTCCCAACGATCAATCACACCCAGCCCTCGCTAAATTTTGCCGATGGCCTTTTTGAAAGTTTCAACACGGCTGGCGGTCAAGTAATGGGAACTTTCGGAAATCTGTTTCAGGGTCGGCAGAGCCTGGCCTATGTCTGTAGAAGTCACAACATCAAAATCGGGTTTGAGACACGCTTCAACCGGGACTCCACAGTCTTCGCCTTCTACCCCAATGGACAATATGTCTTTGGCGGGGGGACGGCTTACTCTCCGGTGGAAATTCGTTCAACCAGTGGCTTGCACAACATTCGCGCCGGCGATCCACTGCCAGACTCATTGTCAGGTTTCCTCACAGCGACCCCGTTCTCATTCTCCACCTCGGCTGCTCCAGCCATCTTTCCCCAGGGTGACCGGCTAGGACTTGGTGCTATCCGTCGTGAGTCATACAACTTTTACTTCCAGGACAACTGGAAGATGACTCGTCGCTTCTCCTTAAGCTATGGATTGCGGTACGAAGTCAATAGTCGAATGAGGGAAGCCAACAAGCTCACCTCCGGGTTGATCTTTGGCAGTAGTAGTCTCTCGGCAGGGTCAGCTGGATCCTCGGCCTCCTACAAATTCGTGGTTAACCTCCAACCTCCTTACCTCATGGACTGGAAAGGGCTTGCTCCACGACTTGGCATGCACTGGCAAGTCGGAGCAAAGACTGTCCTGCGTGCAGGTGGAGCCATCACCACGTTGTTGCCGAATTTGTTTCACGACAACTTTCTCACGGCGAGTTTCCCCTTTGTATTCAATCCGATCGTTACGGCCACCCCAAATGCACCGGTTTCTTTCCAAAACACCGTGACTCGGTTTGATCTACCCTCCCTCTACACTCCCTCCGGAGACCCGGTTTATGCCTCCGGCCGCTCCACTGAGGTCGCGCCGAACACTGAAGTCGATTTACAGCGGTTTCAAAATGAACTGGCTGCATCGACGGGTCAACCCGTTTCGCCGATTTCCCTGTTTGTCATGTCTCGGGACTTCCGAAACGGATATATCGCCAGTTATGTAGCCGAACTAGAACACGATTTTGGTGATTTTAAGCTCACAGCATCTTATGTAGGAACGGCGGGTGTGAGACTATCCAGTCTGTTCTATCCCAATAGCTACGCTGGAGCAGACCCCGCCTTTGCCCCTTTCACCCGCTTTGATTCCAGTGGACAGGTGTTGGGTGGATTGGGGCCCTTCTCCACGAAGGCTTCCCGAGGTCACTCGAGCTTTCATTCGTTGCAAGCCTCGCTGCAAAAGACGCCATCCCGCGGCGGGTTTGGGTTCAGGGCAAGCTACACGTTTGGCAAGGCCCTTGACGACACAAGTTCCCCTTTGGGTCCTCCCCAGAACCCATCGAACTGGCGAGCTGAAAAAGGCCCTTCTACTTTTGACATCAACCATGGGGTCACTTTCTCTCTCTCTCAGTCTTTACCACTTGGGCGCTTGCCAATTTTTCGTCCACTCGGACGTGGATTCACCTCGGGATGGAAGTTGATGAATATTTCCACCTTGACGAGTGGTTCACCCTTTTCAGTTTACTCCGGGATTCAGCAAACCGGCTGGGGCTCAAGGCGAGCTGACCGGCCGGATCAAATAGGGCAACCCATCCTTTCCACCAGTCGAAAAATAAGAGAGGATTATTTTGGGATGGGCGGCGCCAACACTTCGTTTTTCTCCATTCCTATCGGCTTGCCTGATGGGACTGGGCCTAATCGGGGCCGTCCTGGAACTCTGGGCCGCCATACGTTTCGTGGGCCCGGATTTCATAACTTCGACATTTCTCTCATCAAAGAAATCCCGATCGGCCGGCGCGCAGGAGGCGATGCTCTAACACTCCAGTTCCGGGCTGAGTTCTTCAATATTTTTAATTTGGTGAATTTCGGTCTTCCGGCGAGAGTCCTACGAGGTACAGGATTCGGGTTCATTAGCGGTACCACAGGCACTTCTCGACAGCTGCAGTTTTCGCTTAGATTGATTTACTAGCATCAACCTTCAGCTTGTGACAATGACATTTACCTGAGCCACTGGCTCACGCCCCCCCCCATAGATTACAATAGCATGAGATTGGTAGCCACGATGAGTGCGCTTTCTGCATTCATCGTGGGCTTTTCCATGGCCGGTAGACCTGTCTAAGACTTCCCCCCGCAACTGACTAGGCAAGGGCTTCTCCCTTATCCCGGCAGACGCATGTTGGAGGGACGAGCTCCGCGAGGACGGTTTTGGGGGCTTCGCAGAGCTCAGCCCTCCATTGAGATCTTGGAACCCGAAACGAGTACAGAATTCTCGTAACGTTCCGCATAACGGGCTAATGCATTACTCTGCGGCTTGTTTTTGATCAGGGCCCCGTGAAAGTGATTGAAATGGAATTTGGCCCTTGCTGGCACGCGGGCCACTGAAATGGCCTCCGCTCCGTTCAGTAGCCCGACCGTCAGGGGGGCGGAGGACTTTGACGGGGCCGTTGGTTTTAATTGACAGCCGTGTCATTTAGGGGCATATTTTGCTCAAGATGCGTATCCCAATGAGATCTTCCGTTGCAGGATCTTCAAGTGTGTAAAAGAAAACTTTTCTTCTTTCTCATTTCCACCGCACTGCTGTTGGCGTTTTGGTATCGCATTAATGCTGCCGATATCGTCAGGACAACTGCGGAAC
>JBGOVH010000206.1:0-5395 GCA_041478005.1 Terriglobia bacterium
AAAAAACTCCACAACCAGCCTCGGAGTTGACTTTGGAGGAAGCCAACCGGAGGGTGGCCAAACTGGGAGGGTGGCTGGGTCGCACCGGGGACCGAGAGCCTGGAGCCGAGAGCCTCGCTGCTGGTCTGCGTCGGCTACAGGACATGCTCCTCGGCTGGCGCTTGCACGCGCCGCCGCTCGAACCACCGTAGAATACAACCAACTCCGGAGAGCCATTATGAAGATCCGTATAAGGTTCAGAGCAAGCTGCCGCACTCCACAAACTCCAGGGGCTGCGCCCCAGCGATTGGGGGCAGAGCCCAGCCAAGTGGAGAAGCACGCTGCAGAAGGTCAGAGACCTTCCGCACATAAGGCGGCAGAGCCGCCTTGAAAATGCGCCACCGTAATTGCGAATAGCACTACTTAGTCTGAATTCTTTGTGTCGATTCAATGAGGACGATGTATGACCCAGAAATTTTCCCTCGATGTTACTGTCTTTAATTTCCCCACAAGGATTGTCTTCGGTCCTGGAGCCATCGAACGGTTGACTGATGAGATGGCTGTCCTCAAGATCACCCGACCCCTGGCAGTTACCGATGGGGGTCTGGCCAAGACCGCCGTCTTCGAACGGATCAGTCATATCCTGAGGAAACGTTTCCCCGGCATGGTTGTATTCGACCAGGTTTTGCCAAACCCGGTTGAACAGAATGTCCTTGACGGCGTTGCTCAGTATCAGGAATGGAAGTGTGATGGGATTGTGGGAATTGGCGGGGGATCGCCACTGGACGCAGCCAAAGCGATCTGCTTGAAGGTCACTCACCCTCTGGCATTAGCGGACTATGACGATCTCAAAGATGGAGCCACCCGAATCAGTTCTAACCTCCCGCCATTTCTGGCCGTGCCGACAACATCCGGAACGGGAAGTGATGTCTCCCGAAGTACAGTCATTACGCTGCCTGCAACGAACCGGAAGACGGTGATCTTCAGTCCCTTCCTGATGCCCAAGGTATCCGTTTCTGACCCTGAACTGACACTGGCAATGCCACCGCATATCACCGCCGGCACTGGGATGGATGCATTTACCCATAATCTGGAGGCCTATCTGTCCAAGGGCTATCATCCTTTGAGTGACGCCATCGCGCTGGGCGGCGTGAAATTGATTTGGCAGTACTTGCCTCGCGTCATGGCCGATGGCAATGATCTGGAGGCTCGCACACAAGTGATGGCGGCGGCCATCATGGGGGCGACAGCGTTTCAGAAAGGCTTGGGCGCAGTACACTCACTGGCCCACCCGCTTTCCACGATTGCTGGCATGCACCATGGAACCTCCAATGCTGTGCTTTTACCGGCTGTGATGCGTTTTAATGCTAGCGTGGTGGCTGTCCGTCTGAGAGATCTCGCAGTGGCCATGGGCGCCGAGCCTACGGTGGATGCAGCCATCCACCGGGTGCTTGAGCTCAACAGGATTTGTGGGATTGGAGGGTTGGGTAACTACAAGGTAACAGAAGCCATGATAATACCCATGGCCGCCAAAGCCATGGAAGATGGTTGTCGATTGTGTAATCCTCGAGAGGTGACCGAGACCGACATGGTTCAGCTTTACAAGGAGGCCATGTAGGCTCTCTTTCAGTCGGCTAATGGCAGTTTCACTGCAAAGCGTGTTCCTCCTGCAGGCGAAAGCGGACTGACATAGTCGACCTCTCCGCCCATATCCAGTACGCGTCTTTGCACCACAGCCAGTCCCAGTCCTGTCCCCTTCTGTTTGGTCGTAAAGAATGGTTTAAATATCTGCGCTTGTATTTCATGGGCAATCCCCGGCCCCTCATCCTCAACCTGTATGGATACCCTGCGACGGCCTTCAGATTCAAGGATCTCGCACCGAACCAAAATCCGACTATTCTCCGGCGATACTTCCAGGGCATTGACTACCAGATTTTGAAACACTTCGACGAGCACTTCGTCGTTCCCGGCAATCTTGAGGGGACCTGAAATCGGTTCTAATTCCAGAAGAATCCCTTTGCGCTCAGCATCGGGTCTAAAAATCAAAATGATTTTTTCCAGAGCGGCCAACAAATCCACCGTGGTCGTGCCCATGACCAAGGGTTTGGAGAATTTCAGCAATTGAGTAACACTGTGGGTTAAACGATCCACCTCACTGTTGATCAAAGAAAGATCTCGTGCATATTTGACCATCAGCTCTTCGTCTTCCTGCATTAACTGAACAATTGTCTTAATGGAGCTGAGAGGATTTTTGATGTTATGGGCTACGGTGGCTGCCATCTGGCCCAGCGAGGCCATCTTACTCCGTTCGGCCAGTTCCCGCTCCAGTTGAATCTTTCCCTCAGCCATTTGGCAGATCTCGATAGACGCCACAATTTGCGGTATCAGGAATTTCAAGCTTGCTTGTTGCTCGCTGGATGGTTTTCCTGATTGTGCCTGGACCTGAATTTCACCCAAAATCTCATTCCCTTTGGTGATCAAAACACTTTCACCCTGTTGACCTGCGTTCATCTTGGGAGCTTGAAGACTGTCGCCCCGTCTAGGGATGGCATGAAGCTTCACCTTCACTTCTGTGAAATTCAGTTCGCGTTGTAACAACTTTTCAGCAGAGCTTAAGAAATGCTCCAGTTCCACCGTTGAGCGCGAGACCCCATCCAAGCGAGAAGATATCTCTTGAAAAGTGGAAATCTCCCTTGAGAAAAGACCGTCAATCGCAGCGTCGATCCAGCGCTTCAGAGGTTGTAAAAGTGGAAAGAGGACCAGGATCATTCCTGCTTCGACCACTCCCCTTGGAAAACGCTCGGCCTCTACGAGGTCACGGACCCATTTGATACTTAACAGATAGAATAGCAGGAGAAGAACTGCGGCAAACGGGTAACCAAGGCTGCGTTGAATTGCGACTTCTAAGAAATTATTTCGGAAGACATGGTAGCCGAATAGCACACTGGGGATGATCGACCAGAGCATTAGAAGTGCTTCAAGATACCCACCCTGCTCCAATTCGGTGTGAAAATCGGAGATCAAATAAGCGTAGGAAACCAGCCCGGCAACAAAGAGGAAGATCAAAATGAATGTCTTGAAAAGATTCCTTTCGTTATGATTCCGAGTCTCTCGCAGCATTCTCCATTCCAAGAAAGCTGAGGCTAGCAGAGAAAAGCTGAACCAGGCCGCAAAGGGTTGCGAGAGCGTGGATCCCACCAGGATGTCCTTCGAGGATCTGTATTTGTCCAAGAATTCCGCTAATGCTCCTGGCAAAAGCAAGAGCGGCAAATAGACTGCGATTACCCAGATCCGGTTGACGACAATAACCGGTTTGGACAGATACCTCATCTGAAAGGCCAAATGAATGTGCAGCAAGAGTGAAGGAAGAAGGGCCAAACTACAAAATGCCAGGGGGATGACCCCGATTGACAATAGAAATCCGCTGAGAGGAGAGGCGGTTTTTTCGAAGAGTAGCGACAGAAAATTACAAAAATTCCAGAGGAAGAGACAGGTGATCAGGGTGAGGAAGAGTCTTTCGAGCCTTTCGAGCCTGCGGTAGCGCCTTATGAGAGTAAACAAGAAAAACTGCAGAGCGGCACTAATAGCGAATCCAAAGAACTTTAAGGCCGCGAATTCCATGGCTGAGGGTTTCTAATGGACGCGTATGGGGGGAACGTACCAAAATCACCGCTGAGATCACTGAGGTCGTGGAGAATCTTAGTGCCTGCCAGCTTGAAGCTGCATTACAGTATTTACGAAATGGACTACTTAGTCAGTGGAAGAATGTGCATCACGATTAAACCCGCCAGCAGTTTCAAATGCATGGGCCAGGTTTAGCAAATGTTTCTCATCAAAATGCCTGCCCAACAGCTGCAACCCCACGGGCAATCCCTCAGGAGTCTTGCCACAGGGTAGAGAAATTCCCGGTATCCCAGCTAGGTTTGCAGTAATGGTGAAAATATCTGACAAATACATGGCCAGAGGATCATCACTTTTTTCTCCGATACGAAATGGAGGTGTGGGAGAGGTGGGGGAGAGGATGATATCGACCTGGCCAAATGCATTCTCAAAATCCTGTTTGATCAGAGTCCTCACTTTTTGAGCCTTAAGGTAGTATGCATCATAATAACCTGAACTGAGGACAAAGGTTCCCAAAATGATGCGGCGTTTCACTTCAGCCCCAAAGCCAGCGTCACGGGTCTCTCGATACATTCCGGTTAGGTTCCCGTCACCATGGATACGGAGTCCATAACGAACACCATCAAACCTCGCCAGGTTAGAACTGGCCTCCGCCATGGCGATGACGTAATAACAGGCAATGGCATACTCGGTGTGCGGCAACTCGATTTCCAGGATCTCACACCCAAGGCTCTCCATTAGCTTAAGGCCTGCCTCGATCTGCTGTTTGACATCTGCAGAAATTCCTGCCTTGAAATATTCTTTGGGCAAGCCAATTCTCGTGCCCTTGACAGGAGCCTCCATTCCGTCCAGATAGTCGGGAATTTTCACTGCCAGCGATGTTGAGTCGTGTGGATCTTTCCCGGAAATCACCCCCAGGATTCTGGCTACGTCTTTCACGCTATTCGCCAGAGGACCAATCTGGTCCAAGGATGAACCAAAGGCCACCAATCCATAACGGGAAACCCGGCCATAGGTGGGCTTGAGTCCCACCACCCCACAAAACGAGGCTGGTTGCCGAATTGAGCCACCCGTGTCGGAACCAAGTGCAGCCACCGCCATTTGCCCAGCCACTGCAGCTGCTGAGCCACCGCTTGAGCCGCCGGGAACGAACTCTGGAGACAGTGGATTCCGAGTCGGGAAATAGGCAGAATTCTCAGTCGAGGATCCCATGGCAAATTCATCCAGATTGGTTTTTCCAAGAAAAATAGCCCCGGCGGCCTCCAACCTCTCAATGGCAGCAGCGTTGTAAAAAGCTATGTAGTTTTCCAGGATTTTGGAACCGCAGGTACAACGTCGACCCTTAATTGAGATGTTGTCCTTGATGGCCATGGGCAAACCTGCCAGAGAAGGAAGAGCGGCTCCCTGCTGTTTCATTCGGTCAATGCGGGCCGCCTGCTCCAAAGCCTCAACCGCGTTGACATGGATGTAGGCTTTGATTTCGGAATTTTGTTTTTCAATGTTATTGAGATAAGTTTTGCATATTTCTACCGCTGAGACTTCACCGCAATCAATCAACGCTCTTATTTTTTCTGCAGTCAATGGTTTCGTTTCCACGCGACTCCTCTGAAATAGATGCTCCGTTGGGAACTGCCCCCTCACCCCTTCAGGCACCCTCTCCCCTAGGAGAGGGCGGCAAACAAACAGGATTACTCTCCCCTCGCCCCAGGCGGGGATGAGGGGAAGGGGAGGTGTGAAAGAATTCAAAAATCGCCTGTTTCCGACTGGCTAAGTTCTTATGTATCAATAACGGCAT
>JBGOVH010000124.1:0-6909 GCA_041478005.1 Terriglobia bacterium
AAGTTTTCTTCCCGAATCACTTGCAGGCTTTTCTTGTAAAAGCGTTCAACCTCGTCCAGGCCTACCGTTTCATCGCCTGGCAAGCAAGCAGTGAGCCAGGCAGTTTCGGCTTCATCGTTATAAAAACCACTCTCAAAACCGCGGCCTATCAGGATATGATTACTAAAATCAGATGTTCCAGACCTAGATGCTGCGGAACACAAATCCACAGAGATCATCTCTGGCAGGGTTACTTCGGCCTCAAATGCCGGATCGGTCGCTGCTTCCTGAGGCTGGGCAACCTCACCATGGCGCTGAAACTGGCCGAAATCCAGCATGAGCGCCGGCACATTCTGGCAATCCATATGCACCATCAATTCCCTGATTCGTTGGATCTTGGAAGCGTGATCTTTTAGATGAAGTGAATCGCCAAATTTTTTGAAAAGGCCCGAGGCTATGCCGTACGAAATGCGTGATTGTGGCAGACTTCGGAAATTGCGCTGATACTTCCATTCTATCCAGTCTCTCAAAACGGGATCTTGAATTGAGGCTAACATCCCCAACCCGTATTCGATCAACCCTACCTCATCCAGCGAATTCATGATTCTTTCAATTTCAAATTCTTTTGAGCTTGCTTGACTGCTCAAGTATTGAGATGCATGAAACTCCCCTGCATGGAGCGTACAAAGATGCATCAACTCAACAGCCTTGTTTATTTCCTCCGGATTCAGTGAAGCTGAATGGATCAAGCTGCTGAAAAAAAGATGGAAACTACCCTGCATTAGTTCATCTGAATACAGTTCAATGAACTTTTTTATAGTTCCTAAGCCTTTCGACTGACGGCGTGCAGCCTGAACCAGAGTTCTTATGTAGAAGGGATTCCCGTTCAATTGCTCGACAATGAATCTACCCACCGAGGCCTCAAAAGGAACATCGAAACAATGACACAACCCCTCGAACATTCCCTGGGCTTCTGCTGGCTTTAGAGGCTGCAGAGGAAATATATCAAGATTACCTGGAACTTCGGCCATTTTGCATAGTGTTCGAAACGCACCTTGTGATGGTCCAGCAAGCACATGGGGCGCCTTTCTTGACTGCAGGACTGACAGGAAGTCTCCTAACACTAAAGATCGATCGGCCGGTAATTCCATGGATGTAATATGATGAAAATCGTCAAGAAATACAAAAGCACAACAGCCACTCTTCTCGGCGGCATGCTCCGGAAAGAGGATGGCCAGTCGCGAAAGCTTCTGCAGATCTGGGTTTTTGGTTAGGGAGTGGAAAAGATCCACTAACTCAATTAACCAGGGATACTGAGTCTCGTATGCCAGCCGGAGGATAAGATTGAGGTCAATCTCACTGTTCAGAATCAGCTTTGCGTCTCTTCTGAGAAAGCCGACGAACTGCAGGAGACTTCGCAGAAAGTATTCGCGACAAAACGCTTCTGCTGAGATGATTGACTTTGGAAATGCATGAAAAAAAGGAATGACACTTTCTTGTTCCCAAAACAAACGGTTGTAGACACGCTTGAGTATCTCAGTCTTTCCGACCTTCCTTTTGCCGCCAAGATAAACGCTAGACTGTTGAGACCGAGTTACATCCAGCCCAGCGTGGAAAAGCTGCCGGACTTCTGTCTCACGAAAGAAGAATTCCTGATCGGGAAGAACATTTAGCAAATTCGGTTGTGAAGTTGACGTTGACACTGATGAAAGTAACCCGCTCCTAGTTGGATGCAATTTCGTAATGAAACTCAAGGGTCCTTGCTATACACAGCGTTGCTATTCTGTCGCACCCTCACCCGGCCTTGTGAACGCTTATCAAGCGTTCACCCCTCTCCCGAGGGGAGAGGGGCTGGGGGTGAGGGGATTTGTTTCTCGCTCAGAAGTGGGTACCAAGCCGTCCCGAAGCACCCTTCATGCTTCGATCCTTATCAAACAGGGCCACACGGTTTTTCCCGGTAACTTTCGCCAGGTAGAGCGCTTTGTCCGCATTTCCGATCAAATCGAGCATACTGTCCGCATGCTGCGGGAAACTGGCAATCCCAATACTCACTGTCAGTTTCACAGCCATCCGCAGTGACTCATCAGGGAAATACCTGCCAGCAACTCCGCTGCGAATTCTTTCAGCAATGTCTCTAGCGGCATGAATTTCAGTCATCGGAAGAATTACGGCAAACTCCTCCCCACCATATCGAGCGACACGATCAATGTTCCGCACAGAATTCTTAATGGCGACAGAGACCATCCGCAATGCTTCGTCTCCCGCCAAATGACCGTAAGTGTCGTTATAGCTCTTAAAGTTATCGATGTCGAGCATGATGAGAGAAAACGCAAGGGAGTGGCGTCGGGCTCTCTCAATCTCTTCTACCATGCGCTCCTGGAAAAAGCGCCGGTTGTACAAATCCGTTAGGGAATCGGTAATTGAGATTTTTCGCAGATCCTCCGACTTTTTATAAAAGTCCGTCCGGTCGAGAGCTACGGAAGCGTGACTAGCAATCGACTCAAGAAGTCTTAGATCGTCCTCACTGAAGGGTTCACCAGTGCTTTTGTCAGTGACGTTGAGCACGCCAATCTTACGGTTATTGATTTTCAGTGGAATGCTCATGAGGGACTTGGTTTTGTAGCGGGCACGCTGCCTTGGTTCAAAGCGCGGGTCGTCATCAACATTCTTGACAAGTAAGGATCGTCCCGTCTCGAAAACAAATCCCGCGATTCCCTCGCCGGGTTTCAGCCGAAGATTCTGCACAATCTTTTCATTCAATCCTTTCACAAATTTGATGGAAAGTTCATTCGAATTCTCGTCGTAAATCATTAAGGAGCCCTGTTCGGCACCGAGAATATCAGCCGTCTTTAAAAGGATGGCTTGATACAACCCCTGGGTTTCAAGTTCAGAACCGATGGATATATTGAAGTCCGTGACCACCGAGAGAAGGTTTGTGTTTTCCTGGCTTTCCTGCTTCATTAGGACATTTTCTAAGATAAGGGACACATGCCGACAGTAGGCCTGGAGCATTTCAATGGTCTCCGCATCCAGCACGGTGTTGTAGATTTGCAAAATCCATGTCAGGTGGCCCCGGTACAATACTGGAAAGCTATGAACCGAGCGCACTGTTTCCGGAAATCCCATTCGCAGGATTTGATAGGTCTCATTTGTCAGGTTGGGTTGCCCATTTTGGAGTTCCTCAAAGCCCGGTTGCCCACCCAGCCTTATTTCGAAGACTGAATTTAGAAGAGCACCCAGAGTCATTCTCTTCTCAAATCCACCGTCAGAAGTTGCTCGAAAGACAGCTCCCGCCTGAATGTCAAAGAGCACACCCAGCGCTTGCAGGATGAGATGAAATATCTTGTCAGGAGATGATTCGCCAGCTAGTACGCTGGAAAGATCATAAAGTGTGTTCAGTCGAAATGATTTCTTCTTCACTCTATCAATCTGGGAAGATTCTCTAGAGAAGGAATCAACCATCGATTGGATGAAGTGAGCCGTACGCTCAAAATATCGGGAATCTTCGAACCTTGAGGTGTTACTCCAGTCTTCAAAGAAATAATCCTTGATAAAGTATTGGGGGGCAATCTTCGCAAAGCTGGAGAAGTCCTGGTAACTACGGAAAACTCTTCCCCCTAAGAGAACAAATCGGACTTGTCCCTCCACCCGGATTGGCATGGCGAAATTGTAAAGACTGGCGTGGCACTTAAACGTTGCCATTTCGCTTCCTCTGGACATTTGCTCCAGCATGCCACCACAGTCTCGATCGCAAAGACGGCTTCCCGCCTCATTCAGCTGCATGCCTTCACAGATTGGATTCGTCCGGCAAGTTCCCAACAAATGCGCGTTTTTGTCATAGACTACAAGCGTCAGCCCAACGAGCTCCGCAAGTTCTTCAAAGACTTTTTGCCACTGCCTGAACTCAGGCGTGTCCGTGGGTGCAGGTTTATTGAGTTTCCCTTGTATCAAAGTTAATGATCCTGAAGATGATTTGGAAATGTTAACGGCTGCAACAGCGTTTCTCATAATAACAATTTCAATCCTTTGACACTATCCTGCCAGGATGTTTGCAATCAGCACGCCAAAGGGAGGGAGGTAAAAAGATTGAAGGTACGCTGATTTAAAATGAGTTAAAGCGGGTGGAGGGAGAGTGGAATCGATGAATTATCAAAAAGAGAAATGTTTTTGCCTTTACTGCCTATGACCTACCTGGGAGGGCATTCTTTTTCTTTTTCGCTGATACCAAGCCAACAGGAATGATGTCACAAAAACGAATTCTTTGTTCAAGATAACTCTACCTCTCTCATAAGTCTTAGCAGCTTTTCCCGCAGAAGAGTATTCTCCAGAGCCATTCCGGCCTGAAGTAGCAGAATCTCCAGCAATTGCGAGGGATTTATTCTTTGCTGGCTGTCGCCATTATCTCCATAGAGAAGGGCAATTACTTTCCCTTGACAGACGATGGGCAGAACGAGGATTTCATTGGGCAAACGAGAGGAGAGACTCGAGATCAAATCCTTGCCCCATTCACCTTCGAGCAGTGTCCCCCTGTAGACATGCATGGTTTCGTAGACGGACTTAAAGATAGAAGCATCGGACAAAGGGACGATAATTCTTCCCTGGCCTGATGGTTTCGCTCCAAACTGGAGAGGGAAGCCGAATCCTCCACAGGCTACCAATGACTCGCCCGAACAAACAAAAAAAAGGCAACGATCAAATAATTCTGAGGCCAGGCGAAGGACCAGGAGCGAGACTTCCGTAGAATCACGCGGACGGGCCAATTCTTCCGAGAGCTCGCGCAGTAGACTTATGGACGCCAGGCTGACCATTGGATCGGTCCCTTCCGAGCGGAGGGAGGGTGGCTCCTCTTCCATTCCAGCTATCAGATCTTGAGGTGAAAATGATTTTTCTAAGTCAGCTCTGGATCTGGGTCCGTAAGTGTCTTGAAGGTAGGCCACATCAAGCAGCAAATGCTGAGGGTCGCAAGAAATCATATCGGCTGGCAATAAAGCATTCGAGTGAAAACTGAAACTGCCTTCTTTCAAATTAACGATTTCATTAACGGTTTCCATGACTTGTTGCTTCATCGTAGCCCGCAGTTGGTCGCGCGTTACCAACAAATGGTCAAGCAGGATTTCACCCAATGGCTTGCCCGTCTGAGCCTGTTCTTTCAAGCATGATTCAAGATCCAGCTCAGAGATCTCGTTTTGCTTTCTAAGCAACTGGCCCAACCGATTACCTAAATCGGGCTTTGAAGCCGAAACAACGAATCCATTGTTGAATGCGATGGCACTGCGCCCTTCGTTGCTGTTGACATAAAGAATTCCTGTCTTCTGGCTGCCAGCAATGATCTGAATGATGTCTGTCAGGGATAAATCCTCCAGACTTCCAATGATGCTCAAGAATAGACCTCGTTTTCTTGATAGTTTATTGTTTCGATCGAAATGGTCTCTGAGATGAAGCGATCAAGCCTAATCCTTGCTGCAACTCAAAGATGTGCGGCATTATAGCAAAAAACCCTAGCAAACCTTGATGTTCTGTTTCCGAGAAATCCAAAGGCGCATCTGCCCAGAATCTATCTACCGGGCACGTCGCCTGGGCCAAGCCTGATGCAAGTTACAAATGTTTCAGCAAATCGGACTACAGGCCTCCAGGTCTTTCACAAACAGGAGGCGAACGTATCTCTACTCAAAGGCCTCAGTCAGTACTCGGCCTTGGGCTTCAAGTGGAGGGTCAATTCCCATGTACTCACAAAAAGTGGGAGCAAGGTCAACAAGCCTGATGGGGCCGAGGTCTAAGTGCTTTCGAATCCCCGGCCCCGCTAACCGTAGCACGGTATGAGTCACACTCGATGAGAGTGAATGATGTCCTGCAGGCAATCGTTTTTCAACCGCCTGTTCACCTATATGATTCTTTTGAGGCCGATACCCGGGTGTTAACTCATAATAAAGGTCCCCGCCTGTTGGGCCGCCCAAGCCCCAATCCTTATCCTCCTTCAACGGGTCAAGGATGCGGAGGACAATTGGCCTGCCCGTCTCGGGATCACGAACAGCTAGCAAAGCTTTGCCAGCTTCCTCCAGAATGGCCTCTCGTTCTGCTGTTTTGACAATTCCATTTTTTCTCTCTTCTAAATTCAGCAACAGGAATGTTCCCTCGGCTGCAGCATAGATTTTAGTTCTCGTTAGATCGATCTCATCTTTTGAGTTCTGCGCCAGCAGGCCCGCCTTTTTCAATACCACATTAGGCAGAAATTCTCTCGTAATTCCTGCCATTCCGTGGTCGCTGATCAGCGCCAGTCCAGCATCCTTTGGGAGGGCCCTGAGTATGTTGCCTAAGGCTTCATCCAGCATTTGTACAACCTTCTCCAGATAGGGGGAATATTTCGCGGCTACTTCAGGATCATAGCCAGGTATTGACGCATCCAAATAGCCGTACCAGGAATGACAAACTTCGTCAGGAAAAGGAGTATAGTTAATGATTAGATCCCAAGGCCTATCCTTCATGGCTGCTTCAGTCGCTTGAGAGAATTGACGAATAGCTAGTTGAACAGTCTCCAGATATCGCTGCTCGGCATTTCCGTCCCCACCTGAGTAGATGGGATCCCCTAGGCTGCCTTCCCGGTAGAGTCTTTGTGCTGCGTGAGCCCAGGCGCCACTCCCTTTCTCCTGGAACATGCCGATCCGCTCAGGACGATTCGACTTCATCCTGTAAACCCAAGAATGATAGAGAAGAAAATTCCCCATTTTATTGTCGAGCTCAAAAAGACGAAAGTGAACCGGCACCCGATCGTTTTCAGCCCTAAGTAACATAGGAGCACTGAAATGACTCTTTAGAAGCAACTGACCGGCGGGACGAAAAGCCAAATCTCGTCGGGCAGGTCTGAGATAAAGAAACTTTGATTTCTCGGTTTTGTCGAGGCTAAGAATGAGAGAGTCATAACCCTTAGTTGGG
>JBGOVH010000042.1:0-10570 GCA_041478005.1 Terriglobia bacterium
CTGGCTAATTGGGGCGCCAATGCTGCTCGCACGGAAGAAATTCCGTTTGTTGTCGCGCGCATCGTGTTGCAGGATTTCACTGGCGTTCCGCTACTGGTGGACCTTGCCGCCATGCGCTCGGTTGTTGCGCGGTTGGGCAAGAACGTCAAACTGATTGAACCTCTGGTTCCAGTCGACCTGGTGGTGGATCATTCCGTGCAAGTTGACTTTGCCGGTACGAGTGATGCTTTCCAGCGTAACATGGAAACGGAATTTGAGCGGAACAAAGCACGCTATCAATTCCTAAAGTGGGGGATGCAGGCCTTCAGTAGTTTCAAAGTCGTGCCACCCGGGATCGGCATCGTGCACCAGGTGAACCTGGAATACCTGGCCAAGGGTGTGCTGGAAAGAGAGGGTGTGTACTATCCGGACACGCTGGTGGGCACAGATTCACACACTACCATGATCAATGGCCTGGGCATTGTGGGCTGGGGCGTGGGGGGTATCGAGGCCGAGGCTGGCATGCTGGGCCAGCCCGTCTACTTCCTCACACCCGACGTGGTTGGTGTTCACATGAAGGGTGTTCTGCCTGAAGGGGCAACCGCTACAGACCTGGTGTTGCACTGCACCGAAATGCTGCGCAAAGCCAAAGTGGTCGGCAAGTTTGTGGAATACTTTGGTGAAGGGGCAGCCTCGCTGCCTGCCACAGACCGTGCCACCATTGGGAACATGGCGCCAGAGTATGGCGCTACCATGGGATTCTTTCCAATTGATGAAGAAACCTGCAAATACTTCCTGGCTACTGGCCGGAGCGAAGAACAAGTAGAAAATTTTCGCAATTACTTCAAGGCACAGGGTCTGTTTGGGATCCCGCGCAAGGGCGACTGCGACTACAGCACCTTGCTTGAGCTGGATCTGCAGGACATTCATCCTGCTGTGGCAGGTCCCAAGCGGCCACAGGATCGTGTGGAGTTGCCACACCTCAAAGAAAAATTTATCGAGCTGTTTCAAAAGCCCATCAGTGAAAATGGTTACAGTAAGCCGAAGGAAGCCATGGAGCAGCGTTTTTCAGTAGGGAATGGAAAAAAACCTTCTGGTGATGTGGGCCACGGAGACGTATTGATTGCTGCCATCACATCCTGCACCAATACATCGAATCCCAGCGTCATGCTGGCGGCCGGCCTTCTTGCGAAGAAAGCGGTGGAAAAAGGCCTTACAGTGCGGTCAACCGTAAAGGCCTCGCTGGCCCCAGGCTCGCGAGTTGTAACAGACTACTTGGACAAAACCGGCCTGCAACCTTATCTTGACCGCCTGGGCTTTAACTTAGTGGGTTATGGCTGTACAACTTGCATCGGTAATTCGGGCCCTCTTGACCCACGAATTGAAGATGTGGTGACCAAAAACGATTTGATTGCTGCCAGTGTGTTAAGCGGCAACCGGAATTTTGAGGCTCGGGTGCATCAGAACATCAAAGCCAACTTTCTCATGAGTCCTCCTTTGGTAGTGGCTTTTGCATTGGCAGGCCGGGTAAACATCGATATGTCTAAAGAATCCCTGGGTAAGGATAAGAACGGTCAGGAGGTTTACTTAAAGGATCTGTGGCCGAGCTTGAAAGAGGTTCGAGAGCTAATGATGTCGGCTTTTGATCCGGCTACGTTTCGCAGGTTGTATGCCGATTTCACCTCCCAGAATCCGATGTGGAACGAAATCCCAAGCAGTGTGGGAGATGTCTACGAGTGGGATACTGAATCCACTTACATTCAAGAACCTCCTTTTTTTGAGAACTTCGGGATGGAAGCGGGAACAATTGAGAATATCAGAGATGCCCGCCCGCTGGCCATCTTCGGAGACTCAGTCACGACCGATCACATTAGTCCTGCAGGTGCGATTAAGAAATCCTCTCCGGCTGGCGTCTATTTGCAGGAGAGAGGAGTTAAGCCCGAGGACTTCAACAGTTATGGCTCCCGCCGAGGTAACGATCGTGTGATGACCCGGGGGACGTTTGCTAATGTCCGTATCAAGAACCTGATGGTTCCGGGTGTAGAAGGCGGCGTGACGCGCTACATGCCCCAGGGCGAATCGATGAGTATCTACGATGCCTCGATAAAATATCAGGCCTCCGGTGTTCCGCTGATGGTCTTTGCCGGTCAGGAATATGGGACCGGGAGTTCCAGAGACTGGGCGGCCAAAGGAACACGCCTGCTGGGTGTGAAAGCCGTGGTGGCCCAGAGTTTCGAGCGGATTCATCGCAGCAACCTGGTTGGCATGGGTGTCCTCCCTTGTCAGTTTAAGGAAGGCACTAGCGCTCAAACATTGAAGTTGGATGGCAGTGAAACCTTCGACCTCGTTGGCCTTGACAACCCCGTCCACCCCCGCCAGGACGTGACTTTGGTGATCCACCGGGCCAGCGGCGCCAAGGAAGACGTCCCGCTGACTTTAAGGATTGATACTCCAATTGAAATCGAATACTACCAGAACGGCGGAATCCTGCCTTTTGTGCTGAGACAGTTGCTGGCTTCGGAGTGACAAACTCGATCGAAGAGGTTTTCACGGTTCTCTCACTAGAATCAATCGGAATGGGCTGGCTCTCGCCAAGATGCCAAGGGCGTAAAGACCCTATGGGCTTCTCTGGTCTGAGTTCTCGGTGTGCCGCTATGGCGGCGTCCACAACGATCTGGCCTTCGGTTTTCATCCATTCTTGGCGTCCTTTGCGTTTTGGCGAGAACAGTTCTTATTTTTCTCTGCTCTCCATTGGGTCTTTACCGAACAATAGTCTGAATGACCGAGAGGAATTTCTTGGCTGTGAAAGGTTTGCTCATGAAGACAACCGCCCCGGAGGAAAAGCCTTGGGTCATGGCATCCCGCTCTGTAGTTGCGGTCACCATTACGATAGGAGTTGTTTTGTGGGCTTCAATTTTCTTAATTTGTTTGGCTGTTTCGTATCCATCCATGTAAGGCATCATTACATCGAGCACAATTCCGTCAAAACGTTCCTGCTTGAGTTTTTCAATCCCTTCCCTTCCGTCCGCAGCTGTTTCAACGGCGTAACCTTCTTTGGAAAGAATGGTTTTTTGCAGAACGAGTATTTTGGGATCGTCATCGATCAAAAGAATTTTTTTGGCCATAAGGAGGGCGGATTCAATGAGCTCTTTCTGCCAGTGGATCCCGGCTGGATTTGGCTTTTTATTGTGCGCTCAACGGTTTTATTCTCTGAACTTCCGAGGGCAAGTTGAGCTTAAAAATCTTTTCGGAAAGTTTGGGATTAACTTGAATATTCTCCAATTGAATCGTCAAATGGTCCCCGCTGGATTCCGTAAGACGGGTTTGTATCGGGATTCCATGGGTATAGTCTACCCATAACCAGATTTTTGTAAACATGGACGAAACTTTCTCTGACTTGGGTTTCAGTTCCAGCAAAGAGGTCTTGTTTCCGTCGATCATCTCTTCCTTGAGAAAACGCACATCATAAGTACTGGTCATATTGGCACTTGATTGCCCTACCCCTGTCAAGAAGAATTCTGCCTGAGCGCGGTTCTTCCCTAATTCAACCTCCTGCACCGTGTTAATCTTCGGCTGGTAGATCAGAACCTTCCCCTTATCGATCAGCAACGTTTTCACGTCAGGCTTTTCGTATTCCAATTTAGTTCGATTGCCATTCCTGGTGCGTTTTAGAAAAAGTTTGCCGCTCGACTCTGAAATGTCGTTCACAACCAAAGTGACCTTTACCTCTCTAATATTTGCCGTCAGATCCACAAGCGTTTTTCCCGCTTCATCCATGCGGGCCAGAACCTTCTTGGCGTCTGGAGAAACAGTATCCTCCGTGGAGACTGCCGAAACGGCTCTAATTGACGAGGCTAGAAGGAGAAAGACAGCGAAATAAATTCTGGGCAATTTGAGCCTGGGCGTTTTATCAGAGAACTTCACACTAACCCCCTGGGTGATCGTAAGCAACCCTTTCCCGTTTGATGCTCAACATTCCTACAAGATGCTTGAAGCCGAGGACTAAAAGGTATCTGACTTATCCTGCCCAAGCCATACCGAATACCCAATGGTCTCACCATTTTCACCCAAGATAGGCTTAATATCGGCTATGGTAACAGGCTTGTTGAAGGTCTTCTGGAGTTGGGTCAAGGCCGTGTTTATAACTGTGGCTTTATCCTGGTTTGCAGGAATAAGCTGGGTGCTGATATTCAAAACTGGATTTCCCCGGTGATCGAAGGTATTAACAATCTGGTCTCCGAAGTTGAACTGGTGTGGGTTGCTTAAAACAGGCCAGTCTTGAAAATAATACTTGGGGGTGAGAAAGATAAAAATAAGTATTAAAGCGCACAAAATATCGTATTGGAATGTTCCGCGCGCGTATGCCCAGAAAATGATCTTACGCAGTACATCAACCATACAAAGCTTTTCCGTTAGATATAGATTTCATCTTCTTTAGGATTCCAACTAACATCATGGTCTTGCGGAACAATCTTTCCGTCTCGCATTTCAATCAATCGATTTGCCATAGCAGCAGCTTCCGGGTTATGAGTGATCATGATGATAGATTGGCTAAACTTGCGGTTTAGTTCCTGAAGCATTGACAAGACAATCTCGGAATTCTCCGAATCGAGATTGCCAGTCGGTTCATCCGCCAGCAATATGGCGGGTTTGTTAATAACGGCACGGGCGATAGCTACACGCTGCTGTTCGCCCCCTGACAGTTCTGA
This sequence comes from Terriglobia bacterium, assembly GCA_041478005.1. Taxonomy (GTDB): domain Bacteria; phylum Acidobacteriota; class Terriglobia; order Versatilivoradales; family Versatilivoraceae; genus JBGOVH01. The sequence goes on from JBGOVH010000042.1 coordinate 4,689, forward strand.
AGGCTTATGTTTCACCTTATTCTTGAGTCCTAGAAGGTTCAACACTTCGTGAATGTGACTCTCATCTTGCTTGCCTTTGCCATTTCCATAGATTTCCCTCGCTATTTCCAGATTACCGGCCGCACTGAGAGTTGGCAAAAGGTTATATCTCTGAAAAACAAAACCAATGTTGCGACGGCGAATCTCAGTTCGAACGCCATCCTTTGCGGACGAAATCTCTTCTCCCGCAATGATGATCTTCCCTTCGCTGGGTTGGGTAAGCCCCCCCAAGACGTGCAGCAAAGTTGATTTCCCGCAGCCGGAAGGACCCATGATGGAGATGAACTCTCCCTCGCGCATCTTAAGGGAAACGCCCCTTAAGGCTGGAACCTCAATCTTTCCAACTCGATATATTTTCTTAACATCGATGGCTTCCAGTATGTTTTTCATTATTCACAGTTTCGTTAAACCAGGGCACATCCACCTTGTCGGAATTATAACGTATGCAACTTGTTGGCGTAAACTTGGAAAAATGGCCAACAGGCTTCATTCATACGCCAAGGCATCGATTGCATCCTTGCCGGCCGCGCGGAGTGCGGGGTAGATCCCCCCTAATCCTGCACTGAGAAAGGCAATGAGCGCTGCTTTAAGCATCCAATCGGCGTCTAGTTCCACTTGCATATTGGGAAGGACTTGCCTCAGGATCATTTGTGTGAGTAAGGAGAAAGCAATGCCCAGCAGAAGCCCCAATCCGGAAAGGAGAAAGGCCTCCTTCATGAAAACAGATAAGACAAATCTTTTGGAGGCCCCCAGCGATTTCAGTATGCCAATATCACGAGTCCTTTCGGCAATGGCTGTGTACATGGCTAGAAAGATCGCAAAAAAGCCAACGATCGTGGAAATGAAGATCACAGTATTGAGAAAATACCTAAGGGCAGCCAGATTGGTACTAGCTGAAGATACCTGAGAAACAAACTCCGCCATGGGCAAGACGGTATACCCTGGTAATTTCTGCTTCAGTTTCTCGGTAACCTGAGGAATCTGATCCGGAGAAGCACATTTGATATACATGAGAGAGACCTTTCCGGGTGTTCCAGTCAGCTCCTGAATGGTTTTAAGCGGAAGAAAAACTCTTGATCCCTTGCCGTGCTCAACGATTCCGCTGACTCGGAAAGCATGGTTGAGCATCTTAATTTCATCGCCCACTTTCAATTTCTTGGAGGTAGCCTGAATGTCATCGATGATAATTTCGTATGGTTTTTCAAAAGGCCTGCCACTAATGAAGTTGAATCCATTGGTAATGCGGTTAAAGCTCTCCAAGTTGATGCCATAAATGAGGCCCAGGTCTCCTTGCGTGTTAAGCTGGACGGCTACTGGAGCGACAGCGTCTACACCCTCAACCGTCTTCAAGACATCGGCGATTTTCTCCACCATGGCCGAGGTGTTTGTGGCTAGAAAGAAAGAGGTTCCAGGGGGTTGAGTCACGATATCCGCTCCAATTCCCTGCAGCCGCCTGGCATTCTCATTGACCATGCCCCGGGTTAACCCGACGACTAGCAGGATCAGCACCACTTCCAAAGCAATGGCAAGGATCGTAGCCAGCGTTCGCATAGGGCGAAACAGAATATTAGAGAAGACAAGAGAATAGGCCAAACCGAACTCCCAAGAACACGTTACGAGAATACAAAAGAAAGAGAATTAGGATATGAGGGGATATTTACTCAGGGGGAATCGGGGTTCTTTGCCAGGTCCACCAGTTCTGTCCCGATAGGTCGCTCTAAGGCAAACTGTTCGTCTTTGAGTGTTCCATTAATTGTGGCTTTGCTAATTCGTATGCGCAAAGAATATTCTTCCTGCGGACGCTTGAAATTAATGACCGCGGGATAAGTGCCCCCGCTAAATTCCTTGAATTCACTGTAAATCATTTCGGATTGAACCTGTCCATTTTCATAGATCTTTTGTCGGACCAGGTTTAGATCGAAACGATCAATCCATATCTTTCTTTCCAGCTGAAGGGCACGGTTAGCGGATTGACTCAGTTGCATCAAGACATAATACTTCCTCTTTCCTTCTTGTTCCTCTTCAATCACCAGTTGGTCCTGATTTTCCTTCAGTTCCAGAGGCTCAATCACTAACGCATTAAAAATATGCTGAGGCCGCAGGCTGACAGGAACATCTTTTTTCGGTCTGATCTCTTGACCGTTCAACCCCTGAAAGAATTTGTTCTTAGGGGGCACATAGATTCGAAATTCCTTGCCGTCCGACACCATGTCAAATACTTTGACTTTGAAGGCTTCTCCAATGAGTCGAATCATTCCAGGCTTTCTGAGGAGAATAAACCCGTCCGTCTCCCGGTAGTTGGAAATCTCCCCGGTGTTAATGGACCCTCCCATCAATTCATAAATAACAGTCAGTTTCAAGGCTTCAACCTTCAGCGGAGACTCATTCACACGACGAACCAGCTCGGCCAAATCGGCTGTCTTCGCCGGCAAGGGTTGTTCATTAATAGGCACCTTATGAGTCTTTTTGACACGAAACCAACTGCAGTTAGCTGAGAATGTCAGGATGAGGAGAACCTGGAGGAAAGCTACATATTTCTTGATCAACGGAATATTAGCCCTGATGAAAGTTTCCAAAAACACTAACCCTAGCAAACTACCCCAACCCCGTCAACTCCTTTGGACAGGGGGTGTGCGCCAGCGATGCCCCAAATAAACGGCAAGTCCCATAAGTGCGATAGCCAAGACTGCCATGAGGGCAATTATGGTGTAGTTCCTATGCATGTAATCCATAGCCTCAACCCCATATTTCACAGCCAGAATCCCCTCGAGAAAGTACCTGAAACCGCGACCGACGGCGATGGCAAACAGAAATCGTCCTGTGTTAATTTGGAAAGCACCGGCAAATAACACAAAAATCTTAAAAGGAGTAGGTGGAGGCAAGATGGAGGGGATCATTACCGCAAACACTCCATATTGCCCGTACCATTTCTCCACGCGATCGATCTTGTCTTGGGCAAATCGTTTCTTGAGAAGTACCTCTCCACCCTTTCTTCCCGCAAGAAACAGAAGCAAGCATCCAAGAATAGAGCCCGCCGTGGTCATAGAACAATAGTAGAGCATCTTCTCAGGGTTCTTTGCGGATAAAGTGATGATCAGGATATCATTGACTTCTGGCAACGATAAAAAGGAAGAGTCAAAGAGGGCAATGATCAAGAGTGCCCAACCCCCAAGCGGCCCTGTGAGAGCCAGAAAGAAATTCTGAATTTTGGTCGTAATACCTCTCAAGGATGATCCTAGATCAATGGAATTTTCCCGGGGTTATGAATGGTGTCTAACTTCTGATCCTTTGGCTCCGGGCAGCGCTTCCAAGTCTGCGAAAGGGGAACGTGACTTTGGTTTCTTGCGTCAAGCTTGGTCTGGAGTCAGTTGCAACAATCGGTGAAGTGACAGGTCAGCAGCATCAAAATCGAAATTCCTCGGAAGCAATCCTGAGACTCTTGTCCAACACGATGGTAAAAAGAAATCCCTTCCGTGTCTGGCTGGCAAAATCAAAACGGAGATCTCTGACAGTAACTTCATAGCCTGCGGGAGAGGGAGCCACTTGAAACAACGGGAATCGTGCAAAATTGAGAAAGACCTTCACGCGTTGACCCTGACTGGCATTCTCCAGGATTTCACTAGGTTCCATTTTATGAAAAGTCCTGATCCTTCGACGGTCATACCCATCTTGATAGGGACTCCATCCCACAAAAGTTGTGTGGTAGGAAGTTTGAGTTTCTGCGATGCCATACCAGCCAAACGGGTTGAGGAACTGGGGCAGAGCTGCCAGACGAATCGGTTCGCCCGTCAAAAAGTTCTTACTCTGAAGTTCGCGTAGCGAACTGCGATGAGAAATGTCTTTAGCCCCCCAATAGAGCACAACCAAGGATAAGCAGACTAGTGATCCCAGCCTGTAGCCAGTGGCCTTAGCGCCAATTTCCTGCGTGACTAATCTGAGCAAGAAAGGCAATCCCAGGCCAATAAAAAAGATGAATAGAATCCAGGGATCGACGATAAAGACGAGGTCCCAGGCGAACCATTGATCGTTAAAAGGAAGAAACGGGCGAATTCCGTAGCTATTGGTATAATCCAAAAGAAAATGACTTGCTGTACCGGCCAGGGCTACAAGAAACAACCTCAAAAATCTTGGTTCGGTCGCAGCCCTGCGGACTAAATTGTTTTCGCCATAAATAGTGAACGCCAGAATGAGGGCTCCCAGAGTAATTCCTAGAATGGAATGGGTAAACCCCCGGTGATAGCTGAGATAATGGATATTCCCCCAAAGAAGAGTGACCAGGTCAATGTCAGGAAGGTTAGCGCCGATCAGCAGGGCAGCTGTAGCGCGTGGAGTCGCCCGTTCGAGGCCTCCCTTAGCCATAGCTAGAGCGAAAAGCGTGTGGGTCAAGTTATCCATGGGGGGACAAATTCATTAGAAATCGAGCCAGCATCTGGGTAGCATCCCAGCGTCATTTAAGCCTGAATTTCGCTTGCCCGCTTGCCGATAAAGGCTAATAGCGACTGATGATTATAGCGGGAATCATTTCTAAGACAAACCGAATTGAAGCAGATTGAAATCATGAGGGCAGGGAGCACCCAAAAGGGCAGAGTGGTTGTTTTGGGCGGAGGCCTGGCTGGGCTCAGCACACTATGGCATCTGCAGAAAGCAGGCCATACGGATTGCCACTTATTTGAGAAGGAATCCCGTCTGGGTGGGCTGACACGCTCCGATTTCGTGAACGGGTTCACGTTCGATTACACAGGACACCTGCTGCACTTTAAGAACGAAAGCGTCAAGAGATTAGTCTCCAATTTGCTCGGGGAGAACCTGCATCAAGTTGTCCGGAACTCCTGGATTTTTTCCAAGGGGGTTTACACACGCTATCCTTTTCAGACCAACCTTTTTGGGCTGCCTCGTTCCGTTATCAAAGAATGCATTTTGGGTTTTATCAAAGCGAGTGGAAGAAGCCCTAACGGCCAATTGACTCAAGCCAGCTGCTCGTCTACTGATTACACCAATTTTGCAGACTGGATTCATTCTTCGCTGGGAGAAGGCATTGCCCGGCATTTCATGACACCCTACAATGAAAAGCTTTGGACTGTACCCCTTCATGAATTAACCTGCGAATGGATGGGGCGGTTTGTGCCCGACACATCGCTGGAACAAATTCTTGACGGAGCTTTAGACGATCGGTCAGAAAACGTGGGGTACAATGCCTCGTTTGGTTATCCGCTAAAAGGGGGCATTGAATCGTTGCCACGTGCCTTTGCTTCTCCCCTCAAAAATCAATTCGCAGGCTATAAAGTTGTGCGAATGAATCTGCGCGAGAGAAAAGTCCACTTCGAGAACGGTGACAGCATTGTTTACGACTGGCTGGTTAACTCCATCCCTCTCCCCGCACTGTTACGCGCGGCCAGCGACATCCCGCATGATGTACGCGAAGCCTGTTCCAAGCTGCGTTTCACCTCGGTCTACAATATCAACTTTGGGGTTCGTCGCAACCTCAGCGACAAGCACTGGATCTATTTTCCTGAGCCCGAGTATTGCTTCTATCGCATTGGTTTCCCGCACAACTTCTCATCGAACCAAGCTCCCCCAGGATGCGGAGCCATCTATGCCGAAGTATCCTATTCTCCCTGGAAACCTCTGGACAAATCTCGCATTGTGGACCAAGTGAAACAGGACCTGCTGAGACTAAACATCCTGCGCCAAGACGACCTCATTCTCGCCGAACATTGCCTGGACATCCCTTGTGCTTATGTGATTTATGATGCCAACTATCGTTCCAGTGTTGAGCTTATCCGTGGATTCTTGCGTGAACATGGAATTCGAACCATTGGCCGTTATGGGTCCTGGGAATATTC
>JBGOVH010000116.1:0-7242 GCA_041478005.1 Terriglobia bacterium
CCTTGAAGTCAATTATGATTACGCAGCCTTGAGAAACAGCATTAGCCGGGGAAGTATTTCGAAACGCCCACCCAACATGTGGCGATATCGCGAGCTTCTGCCCATTGATAAGGAAGCCACGGTTGGAAAACAAGTCGGATTCACCCCTCTCGTCAGAGCTGCTAACCTGGGAAGGCGATTGGGGATTACGGAGCTATACATCAAGAATGACAGTGTGTGCTTTCCAACGCTCTCCTTTAAAGACCGGGTAGTTGCAGTTGCCCTTTCCAAGGCTCTGGAGTTTGGATTTGATACGGTGGGATGCGCATCCACCGGTAATTTGGCGAACTCGGTGGCCTCTAACGCTGCCAGCGTGGGTTTGCGCAGTTACATTTTTATTCCTTCAAATCTGGAATTGGGAAAGCTCCTGGGAACGCTAATCTACAAGGCGAATGTAATCGGGGTGGATGGTAATTATGACGATGTCAATCGGCTCTGCAGCGAAATTGCGGGCAAGTATCACTGGGGATTCGTCAACATTAATCTCCGACCCTTTTATGCGGAAGGCTCAAAGAGCTTCGGCTATGAGATCGCCGAGCAGCTCAACTGGCGCGTGCCTGATTGTGTTGTGGTTCCTATGGCGGGTGGATCGTTGATTACCAAGATCCGAAAGGCCTTTAAGGAATTTGAGAAGCTGGGTCTGGTCGAAAGCAGCCATAGCCGGATCTTTGGGGCTCAAGCCACTGGATGTTCTCCGATTACCAGCGCTGTTAAGTCCGGGCGGGATTTCATTAAGCCCGTCAAGCCGCAGACCATTGCCAAATCCATTGCCATTGGAAATCCTGCGGATGGCTACTATGCCATAAGAACAATTTTGGATTCCGGGGGCTGGGCCGAGGATGTGACAGATGCCGAAGTGGTGCAAGGAATGCAAACGCTGGCAGAGGACGAGGGCATCTTTACAGAAACCGCCGGCGGGGTCACGGTGTCCGTAACTCAAAAGTTGATTAAGCTGGGGAAGATCAAGAAGGATGATGTCACTGTTATCGCCATCACCGGCAATGGTCTGAAGACCCAGGAGGCCATTCAGGATCACCTGATTCGTCCGGAGATCATCAGTGCCAAGCTGAGCGAGTTTGAAAACAGGGCTTTCACGACCAAGGCAGCGAGCTAAACAGCTGTGTCTCGGATTTGTATTGACAATTGCTCGTTTGGCAGCCGTCCCCTCACCCGGCCTTCGGCCACCCTCTCCCCCGATGGGGGCGAGGGAGTTAAATCAATAATTTCTACTCTCTCCCCGCCCTCATCGGGGGAGAGGGACAAAGGAGTGAGCGGGCGCCGCCCAATTGGCAAGCTATTTCAGATACACAACACTAATATACAAAAAGTCGCACCACAGAGGACGCAGAGAGAGCAGAGAAGAGAAAAGCTAGAAATGAATCTCCAGGCTTGGAACGAACGGCAGAGCACGATATCCTGTTGATTGCAAATTAAGACAACTTCTTATCTTCCCTCAGCGAGATTTGCGCTCTCTGTGGTGGAATCGGTTTATTAGATGATTGAACTATCAAAAAGCCTGGATAGGTATTCACGTCAAATGCTCTTTCCCGGGATTGGGGAAAAAGGCCAGCGAATTTTGCTCGAGAGCAAAGCGGTTATCATTGGTTGCGGTGCCCTGGGCACAGTTCAGGCAGAGGCGCTGTGTCGCGCGGGCGTGGGAACCCTTCGGATTGTGGATCGGGATTTCGTCGAGGAGAGTAATCTCCAGCGCCAGACCCTTTTCACTGAAGAGGATGCCCAGAACAGCTTGCCCAAAGCAATTGCTGCGCAGCGCCGGTTAAGACAGACGAATTCACAGGTGAAAATTGATGCGCAGGTCATCGATGTCAATCATAAGAATATTGAGCGATTGATCGATGGGATGGATTGTATCCTGGATGCCACGGACAACTTCGAAACCCGTTTCCTGATCAACGATGTCGCGGTGAAGAATAAGGTCCCCTGGGTCTACGGGGCGGCGGTTGGCGGCTATGGCCTGTCGATGACTATTATCCCCCACCAGACTCCCTGCCTGGGCTGTGTGCTTGAATCTATGCCGGCAGCTGGTTTCTCCCCAACCTGTGATACCGCTGGAGTCCTGGCTCCTATCGTCAATTTGATTGCATCCGTTCAAGTCGCCGAGGCCTTGAAAATTTTGACCCGGAACTGGGAGCGCATTAACCGGAAGATGACCTGTGTTGATGTTTGGGAGAATTCCTGGAGACAGGTGGAAATTGCAAGCGCTAAAAATCAGGGAACATGCTCTGTTTGCAAGTTGGGGAAGTATGAATTCCTGGAGGGGAAGTCTGGACCGACGGCGTCCACCTTGTGCGGCAGGGATTCAGTACAGATTAGCCAATCTAATGGGAAGCAGATTAATCTCGAAGACCTTGCAGGGAGATTGAGGCCATCGGGAGAAGTTCGGGTGAATCCGTTTTTGCTCAGATTTAAGGTTGGGCAGTACGAAATCGCTGTGTTCCCAGACGGTCGCGGGATTGTCAGGGGGACGAACGATACACAGATCGCTCGATCCGTTTATGCAAAATATATTGGGCTCTGAACGCAGATTTTCCTGATCATCAAGGTGAAGGAACAATGAAACAAAAAATAAAGGTGGGAGTTCTTGGTGCAACTGGAACCGTAGGGCAACGCTTCATTCAGTTGCTTGAAAAGCATCCCTGGTTTGAGGTGGGTGACATTGCTGCTTCGGACCGCTCTCAGGGCAAACTATATCCTCAGGCTTGCTCATGGAAGATCTCCGGGCCTATGCCTGAATATATTCGTAACTTTACGGTGAAGGATTGCCTCCCTCCCTTGAACTGTGATCTGGTTTTTTCCGGCCTCCCTTCATCTATTGCCGGAGAGGTGGAGACAGCTTTTGCCAAAGCGGGTTATCCTGTGCTGAGTAACTCCAAGAATCACCGGATGGATGAAGACGTGCCGTTGTTGGTTCCCGAGATCAACCATCAACATTTGGAGCTGCTCCCGATCCAAAAAAGGAAGCAGGGATATGGAGGCTATATCATCACCAATCCCAACTGTACGGCTATGGCGATGGTTTTGGCATTGGCCCCGCTGCAAAGGGAATTTGGGTTGGAAAAAGTCAACGTGGTGACTATGCAGGCGCTTTCAGGAGCCGGTTATCCTGGAGTCGCGAGTCTGGATATTTTCGATAACGTGATTCCATTCATCGAGGATGAAGAAGACAAAGTTGAGACAGAACCGCGAAAGATCCTGGGAAAATACTCAAACGAGAAAATTGATTTTGCTGATTTTAAGGTGAGTGCCCAATGTCACCGCGTGAATGTTTCGGATGGCCATCTCGAAGCTGTCTCAGTGGCTCTTCGACGCCGTCCTTCCTTAGAGCAGTTGATTGACGCTTTCAGAAGTTACTCTTCTCTACCTCAGGACCTTGCTCTCCCCAGCGCTCCTAAGCGGCCAGTTGTTTGCGTCGACGGAAGAGATCGTCCCCAACCTCGATTGGATCGGGATGTCGAGAACGGAATGGCAACGGTAGTCGGGCGGATTCGGCCTTGTAATCTTTTCGATTATAAATTTGATCTTCTTGGGCATAACACCATTCGTGGCGCTGCTGGAGCCGCTATTTTGAATGCGGAGTTGCTGGTTGCCCAGGGAATCTTGAAATCGCGAGATTGCTAAGGTCTGCGTGATAGGGTGACAAAAGCGACCTCAGATCCACCTCCTCTTTTGTCGGGATAGGCTTGGCCCAGACTGGTGAATGACGGGGACAACATCCATCGGAGAAGGCAGTGGCTTCGTCAGCAAAATTCAAAGAAGGCAAATAATTTCGATAAGGAGGTTTCATGCCCATTCAAGTTCGGATTCCTGTTCAATTGAGGTCCCTGACGAACGGGAAAGAGGTGGTAACTGCTAGCGGTTCATCTGTGTTGGAAATGATCGAAGACATTGATAGGAGATTTCCAGGCGTCAAAGATCGCATCTGCGAGGCAGATGGAAAAGTAAGACGATTTGTGAATATCTTCGTCAACGAGGAGGACATTCGTTTTTTGGAGAATCTTCAAACGCCAATCTCGGAGAAAGATGAAGTTTCCATTATCCCGGCTATTGCCGGGGGGTAAGAGGGGTTTCCGCTTTGTCACCGTGAAGCTTAATGAACGGCCTTGGTGAGAAGATCCAGTGCTTTGAAAAGATTAGGGGTGTTGTAAGTCTTAAAAAGTTCCAGGCATTCCTTGATTAAGACCTCTGGCTGCTTCGAGACGGTTTCAATCTGGATCATGCTCAGACCACTGTCTGCGAGTTTAGCCAGTTTGGCGAAATTTCTGATGAATTGATCGGTTTGACCGGGATGAAGATAGAGACGTGCAGTGATTTCAGGTTTCGACATCCCATCCAGGAACAATTTTGCTGCCGCCACTTTGTAGTAGAAGCGCTCCTGGCGAGGCTGGCGAAAACTTCTTTGGAAGGGGACTAGAACGCCCAGAGAGGAAAAAAAAGCAATGTCTCTTTGCAGCGTTCTAAGGCCACATCCCAGGATATCAAATGAGACCATCTCCTGATTCAGGTTCAACTTCTGCTCATAAGCTTCGCCGGTGAGCCTCAATAACTTGTGCCGGCGCAATCCCGCCACTCCATAAGCCTTTCGAACCCAAGGATCCGTTTCAGGATCTAAGAACGTAATCAAGCAAGAATGCGTTTTGTGAGGGAGAGTGGTCGCAGACTCTCCCTCCGATAGAACAGGCCTCGAAACCTTGAGTTTTCCGACAGGAAGCATGTTCAGAATTTCTTGTTCCATATTTAAGCTCCGTCTACACGAAGAGAGCTCTCTTGCATATTTACGAACTTCCAAAGGGATCAAAAGGAAAGGAACTTCCACATCCGGGCTGCTATTGAAATAACAAACAAACAATAAGCAGGTAGCTTGCCATTATTGAGAGGTTGTTTTGTTCAGAAAGGGATCAGGCCGGAAACGATGAATTTGGGGAGGACATTTTAGTTTTCCAATAGTTCGGCCGCCCGCTGCGTGGCTTTGACAACTGCCTTGATTAAGGTGACACGCAACTTGCCTTCTTCCAGTTCCAGAATACCATCAATGGTACAGCCTGCTGGTGTCGTCACAATGTCCTTAAGAAGGGCCGGGTGTTCTCGGGTTTCCAGTACCATTTTGGCAGAGCCCAAGGTCATTTGAGCTGCCAAATCAGTGGCTACTGCGCGCGGCAAACCTACCTTGACTCCGGCTTCAGCGAGGGATTCGATAATGATGTACATGAATGCCGGGCCGCTGGCACTGAGACCGGTTACTGCGTCCATATATCTTTCATCCAGGATCAGGGTTCGACCCACCGAGTCAAACATTTTCTGCGCCTCTTTTAGGTGTTGTTCTTCGGCGTAGATTCCTTTACATAGTGCCGTCATCCCAGAGCGCACCAGGCAAGGAGTGTTGGGCATGGCCCGGATGACGGGGATGGGCGAATTCAGGTTCCTTTCGATGAAGGCTGTGGTGACAGAGGCTACCACCGAGATGACTACCTGTGCTCGGTTCAGCTCCACTCGAATTTCTTCGAGCAACTCGCGCACGGCTTGCGGTTTAACGGCGAGAATAACGAGGTCGGCTCCTTTTACCGCCTTCCGATTGTTTGTGGTAACTGCGATCTTGTACTTTTCTTTCAGGGTATCCAGACGTTCACTGTGTTTCGCCGTGGCGATGATTTTTTCCCGAGCAATGATGCCGACATCGAGCATTCCGGAAATGAGCGTCTCGCCCATCTTGCCCGCACCCAACACTGCCAGCTTTTTTCCTTTGGTCATGCCTCTCCTTTTCAATTTCGAGTTCCTACGTAACAATGTAGACTGCGTGGGCCCGAATTATTTATGAAGCGAGCGCTTGTGATCAAGAGGTCTCATTAATTCCGCGCTTTCTCGGGGCTTCAGGTTCGAAGCTTGAATTCTACTATTTTGCCATGGCCCAAGCTAATTCAAATGTGGAAGGAAATCATTATGGGATTCTTTAAGAAAGATAATGTTGTCGAAGAGGCAATGGTTTTGAATGCCTTGCGGGCGGTCAAAGACCCCGACTTGAAACAAGACATTGTATCTTTAGGTTTCGTGAAGGACCTGAGAATCAGCGGGGGGAGAATAAGCTTTAGTGTTGAACTGACCACCCCAGCTTGTCCCGTCAAAGACGAGCTGCGGTCTGAGGCCGAAAAGGCGGTTTCTCAAGTTCCTGGTGTTGACTGCGTTGAGGTCAGCATGACGTTTCGCATCACCTCCAAGTCAACGACTCAAGCAAGCGCAATCATTCCGGGCGTTCGAAACACAATCGCAGTGGCCAGTGGAAAAGGCGGCGTTGGAAAATCCACAGTGGCTGCCAATCTGGCTGTAGCCTTGATGAAATATGGCGCCAGCGTGGGGTTAATGGATGCGGACGTTTATGGGCCGAGCATTCCCATTTTGATGGGCGCTACAGAACCCCCTCAAGTCGTCCAAAACCGCATCACACCGCCCGTTTCGCAGGGGGTGAAGATGATCTCAATGGGTTATTTCCTGCCGAAAGATGAAGCCGTTATCTGGCGCGGGCCCATGCTGCACAAAATGGTTCAGCAATTCTTGGGGGAGGTAGAGTGGGGTGAACTCGACTACTTGGTGATCGATCTTCCTCCAGGCACCGGAGATGTCCAGCTCAGCCTTTGCCAGACGATCCCTTTGACCGGAGCGGTGATTGTCTCAACACCCCAGGACCTGGCTTTGGAAGTGGCTTCCAAAGCCATTGCCATGTTTAAGAAAATGAAAACTCCAATTCTCGGGATTGTCGAGAACATGAGCTACTATGTCTGTTCACATTGTGGAGCCAGGGACGAAATTTTTGGCCATGGCGGCGCTCGAAAAGCCAGCGAAACGTTGGGCTATCCCTTTTTGGGTGAGATCCCTTTGAGCTCCGTGATCCGTAGACGCAGCGACATCGGTCAGCCCATAGCCTTTGAAGCGGTCGACACCCCTCTGGGTCAGGCCTTTCGCGCTGTGGCCAGCGCCACCGCCGCTCAGGTGAGCATCGCCAACTTTAATGCTCCCCAGTTGCCGACGATTGAAGGGTAAGAATTGTCAGTAGTCAGTGGCGTCAGTGGCCAGTTGACAATTGAGTCGTTTTTTTTGATGAATCAGCGGTGTTTGCACTTGAGTAACGCGCTATGACGTTGCAGCCCAATCCTAGACATTTTTCATAAGAATGATCTCGCAATCTGGAGCTAA
>JBGOVH010000557.1:0-2863 GCA_041478005.1 Terriglobia bacterium
AATGATTTTTGTCACTGACGAACTTCCAGCAATCCCTATCCCTGCCAAGCGAACAAAATCTCTACGATCCATCGGACTCCTCCTCGATCTTGAAACCACAAGAAAACCCGAAAAACAAAGCTGACCACCAAGACACCAAGGCGCAAAGAAGGTCGTCTCTATTTCAGCTTTGTGCCCTTTGTGCCTTTGTGGTGAATTCCATTCTTGGTGTTAACCCTTAGCTTTGTCCTGTCTTCGTGCTTTCCATTCTCGCCACGCCAGGGCAGACATAAGGGACAGCTGGGCAGACAGGAAAGCCAAGGTCCTTTGATCGAAGAAGGCGATTGTGGCACGAACCAGAGCCTGGGCGAATTTCAAACTACCCTCTCCTGAAACATTCAACAACCAGGGATCTTCCCAGCGCAACGGCCCAAATCCTTTTCTGCCGAGAGGAGCCGATAAGATTACCTTACGCATCGCTGCCTCAGGAAGAAAGCGATAGTTGTGCACCCAACCTCGTCCGCTCCGGCCTTGTAGCCCAGCTCCCCATGGAACCGAAGTCGCGAAGGCAACACCCGGATAGGTATTGATCATCACCATCCCATGCCGAAGCTGAACTGCCATTTGCTGAACTTCTGGGGATTGTGGCGTGGCTGTAAAAATAGAAGCTCCTAAATCACCACTTATCTCTTCGGAATTAGCCACGGTTAAGGCTCTCCGCCGAAAGTCGTTATCTGGCAAAGCGAAAATCCCCACAACGGGTCCAAAGGCTTCCTCCCGAAATAGGGATGTCTTTCCGTGGCTCATTCTGACTAGGCAAACCGGAAAGCGTTCCTGTCTGGCCTTTGGATTCGATGGAATGGTCTCCGCTCCCGCTGCCCGGACGGTCGCCAGCAACGATTCCAACCGAAAAGCAGCAGCGCTATCGACCAGCTTGCGGCCGCTTTCATGTACTCCTCCCCGCCGAGATGCCACTTGCATTTCTTTCCACAAAGCCTCTTCAAACACTACCTGCCTGGACTGCGGGATAAAGACCAGCTGAAAGCTTACGCAGTGCTGGCCATTGTTGGCCAGGGCGCCGAAAGCCACCTGCCGCGCTACCTGCCGAACTCTCTCAGGATTGGAAAGTGCATCGGGCAAGAGGATTGCAGGTGTCACTCCACCCAGCTCCGAAGAGACTTTCTCAGGGCCAGCGATTTCTTCTACATTGGCTGCGGTACGAGCGCTGCCTGTCAAGTGAATGTGGAAAAATTCGGGCCGGGCAGCCAGCCAGGCGCCGGTATCGGGGCCGCCATGGACAATAGCGAGCACTTTGGATTCAATGAAAGGCGCAAAAATCTTTTCCAGATACGGTCCAATGAATTCCACCTTTTCTGATATCTTGGCCACTACGCGTTGTCCCCGATGGCAAATCAGATGCACAATGTCGAGAACGCCAATGCTGGCCAGATTGAAGGGGAGAAGGCAAAGAGCAAGGCCATCGCGGTTTGTCGACAGTCCCGCCTTTGAGACATCTCCCGCACTCTCTCTAACGAGAGCACTGTCCCCCTTCAAAAGGGGAGTAAGCGACTCCTTCAGCAAGACATGCCCGGCAAAGCCCGGAAGAAGCAAAGCTTCTAGCCAATTCGCGGGTAGAACCTTTATTGACGGTTGTCCGGCAAAGGTCTGCAAGGACGGAATCGCGGACCGGCCCAGAAACCTCTCCAGGCTAACATCAGAGCTGAGCCTCCGCTGCAAAGCACGACGCGTAGAGAGAATTCCCCACACCGAAGGAAAAATCACCTCCAACCAGACCTCGGCTGGAGTGACACCCATCCGTTCAGCCGTCTCCAGGGCTAACTGTTCTCCATGCTTAAGGAATAGACGAGAAGTTTGCCCAAGCAAGCCGTCGACTTCATCCGTGGGTTTGAGGCGCCAGCGACTGGCGTCTTCGGCTTCGCACAAGGCCGTCAACGCAGCTTGGATATTGGATTGGATCATTAGGGTATGGCGGAGGCGAATGGGAATCGAAGCAGTTTTATAGGCGTATCGTAAGTTATTGAATTTCCGTTGTACTAGAAACGCCAAAACCCATCAAATAACAGATCGGAAGTACATTATTAAACAGGCGGGGAAAATCGTGGGTGGCTAACATTTGCGATAGTCAAAGCCATCTTTCATCGAAAGCGACGACTTGCCGCCGCCACTCAATATTACCATGTCCCGGCCACACCTCGTATGGTAATCGTCCCAGGATGTACCAGAAGCCGTCATCATCCGCCACTGCCCAATCGCCGTGAATCCAGAGGTTAGGGAAGCGAGACTAATACAAACGCATTTAGTCTCGTGACAATTCCCCTCACTCCAAGCCCTGAAGGTGTGAAAAAATTAATGAGTGGGCGTGCAGGAGGCTGTAGTAACGACTTTAGTCGTTTCTTTTCAGTCCGAGTCAGGAACGACTGAAGTCGTTACTACAATTTTTTCACGCCTTCCCTCTCCCATGGGGCCCATGGGGAGAGGGTGGCCCGAAGGCCGGGTGAGGGGTGTGGCTTGGTGGGGAATCGCTCTGAGCGTAACTTTACTAATCACGTCTGTATTAATACGTTTCCAGGTAGCGCTGCTCGTCCTGCCAGATGACAGCCTGCCGGTCCCGAGTCCAACTTCAAGAAATGAAAATCGTGGGAATAAATTGGACCACCTCTTGGCATCAAGAGTACGGCGGGCATATTCCGTTCAGCTCCCACAGAAGCCCTGTGAAGATGAGTGAAGCTGACCTCGTCATGGTTAAGTGGAGTCTGAGGTGACAAGCGCTGAAGTTTCGCTTTGGAATGATAGGGGTAGGGAGAGCCAGCGGCTCCCCCTCCCTCCGAACCGTACAGGCGGATCTCCCGCATACGGCTCTCCA
>JBGOVH010000571.1:0-2783 GCA_041478005.1 Terriglobia bacterium
ATAGCGCATTGCCCGCTCCTCCAAAGAGAAGTTAACCTTTTGGAGAAGGAGCTAAACGAACCCGGATAATCGACAAAATCAGGATCCTCCAAAAACGAAAACTACGGGACGCGGATAAGCGCAGATGAACACAGATTTTGCAGCTTCCAGATGTGGGCAGCTTCCGGGTCCATTCGGGTTACAACCAGAAGATTCTTTTCATGAAAGGGGTCGTTGAACCATGCAGTTCTCATCTGCCTGGTCATTCTGGGCGCCCCCCGTTTATCCGCATTAATCTGCTAGAATCTGCGTCCCAATCGGCTTTCAGGCTTTTGCGGAAATTTCGCCCCTGGCAGAGGTAAGAGCGGCTTCATAGTTGGGATGGGTGGAAATCTCTTTGACATATTCCACATATCGAATCTTATCGTCGGCACCCACCACGAAAATAGCACGGCTGGCCAGGCGAAGCTCTTTAATCAGGGTTCCATAGGCAGAGGCGAAAGAAGCGTCACGGTGATCCGACAATGTCTGCACCCGATCCACGCCGGCAGCGCCGCACCAACGTTTTTGTGCGAAAGGCAGGTCCATGCTGATCGTCAAAATGGCAACTTTCTCTCCCAGGTTAGAGGCCTCCTGATTGAACCTTCGTGTCTGTTGGTCACATACCGGAGTATCCAGAGACGGGACGACGCTGATCAAACGAACCTTGCCCGAGCTATTCGCCAAAGTCACGGGATTCAGATCGTTCGATAATACGGTGAACTCCGGCGCCTTATCTCCCGACTTTAATTCAGGGCCCAGCAAGGTCAAGGGATTCCCTAGAAACGTGGCGGCTCCTGGTCTTTCCTGTGTCATGGTCAGTCTCTCCTTTGGTCAAGAACAAATAATCTGAGAACAAACCGTCGTCGTCCTCGTGCTCGATCAACATAAGAGCCGAGGACGAGAACGAGGACGACGACGAGGACGAACAAATTTCTCGCCTTCCAATCAAGTCCTGTTCAGCTGTCCTCATACTGAGATTTCAACTTGGCAACCACTGTGGCATCTGCCAGAGTGGTGGTGTCTCCCAGGGCACGCCCCTCGGCAATATCGCGCAGCAGGCGCCGCATGATTTTACCGCTGCGAGTCTTAGGAAGTTCTGCCGTAAAGAAAATATTCTCCGGTCGGGCGATCGCACCAATTTTTTTAGCCACATGTTGCTTTAGCTCGCTGATCTTTTCTGAGCTGGCTACGGTTCCTTCCTTCAGTGTGACAAAAGCAGCGATGACCTCACCTTTCACATCATCCTTCTTTCCAATGACGGCGGCCTCCGCCACTTCGTGATGATCCACTAATGCGCTCTCCACTTCCATGGTGCTCAAGCGATGTCCTGAGATATTCATCACATCATCCACTCTGCCCAGCAGCCAGAAATAGCCCTCGGTATCTCGTTTGCATCCATCTCCGGCGAAGTAAACCTCATTGCCGAACCGCCTCCAGTAGGTCTCCACGTAGCGATTCGGATCTCCGTAAATGGTGCGAGCCATGGCAGGCCAAGGGGATTTCAGCACCAGATAACCACCTCCCCCCAATGGCACGGACTGACCCGATTCATCAACAACGTCCGCATGAACTCCCGGCAAAGGGAAAGTGGCAGATCCGGGCTTGGTCGTAGTGAGCCCGGGTAAAGGGGAGATCATGATCATCCCGGTTTCCGTTTGCCACCACGTATCCACAACAGGGCAGTGCCCCTTGCCAATGACGTCGTGATACCACATCCAGGCTTCGGGGTTAATGGGTTCTCCTACAGATCCGAGCAGACGCAGACTGGAAAGGTCATGGCGAGCAGGATATTTTTCCCCCCATTTCATGAATGACCGGATGGCTGTGGGCGCAGTATAAAGAATATTGATTCGATATTTTTCGATCATGGCCCACCAACGGTTCTTATCCGGAAAATCCGGGGTCCCTTCGTAAATCACGCTAGTTGTCCCGTTGGCCAGGGGTCCATAGACGATGTAGCTATGTCCCGTGACCCAACCAATGTCCGCCGTACACCAGTAGACGTCTTCATCCTTGATATCGAAAACCCATTTGTGAGTCGCTGAAGCCCCCAGCAAATATCCTGCCGTCGTGTGTAGAATCCCTTTGGGCTTGGCCGTTGTACCCGACGTGTAAAGGATAAAAAGAGGGTCCTCGGAGTCCATGGGCTCAGGCTCACAGTAAGAAGGGGCATCCGCCACTAACTCATGCCACCAGTGATCACGGCCTTCCTTGATTTGGATGTTGGATTCATTTCCCACTCGCCGCAGAACAACGACGTCCTCTACACAGGGACACTCTGTTATCGCTTCATCAACACTGCGTTTAAGTGGAACAATCTGGCCACGTCGATAGCTCCCATCGGCAGTAATGACCAACTTGGACTGAGCGTCGTTAATTCGATCGCGCAACGATTCCGAGCTGAACCCGCCAAACACCACACTGTGCGGCGCACCCAAGCGGGCGCAGGCCAGCAATGCAATGGGCAACTCCGGAACCATGGGCATGTAAATGGTGACTCGGTCCCCTTTCTTAATTCCCAGTTTCTTCATGACATTGGCGAACTTGTTGACCTCTCTGTAGAGGTCTGCATAAGTGAGGACACGTTCTTCACCAGGCTCTCCTTCCCAGATGAAAGCGGCTTTATTGCGGCGCCAGGTCTGTACGTGACGATCTAAACAGTTATAGGAAACATTAATCTTTCCCCCAACAAACCATTGTGCTATCGGCGGATTCCATTCAAGGGCTTTTTCCCAAGGCTTGAACCAGTGCAAACTTTGCGA
>JBGOVH010000004.1:0-17210 GCA_041478005.1 Terriglobia bacterium
CCGCCCACCAAAGCGAGGAGTAGGTTTTCGGTCAGTAACTGCCGGATGACGCGCCAGCGCCCGGCTCCAAGCGCTAAGCGGATTGCCATTTCCTTTTGCCGTGCTGTGGCGCGTGCGAGCTGCAGGTGAACAACGTTGGCACACGCAATCAGCAAGACAAATCCAACTGCGACGAACAACATGAGCAAAGCTGGACGAATTCTCTCCACCCACTGTTCTGGAAGCGGAATGAGCTTCACTCCCCAGCCGGAGTTGGTCAAGGGGTACTCTTGCGCAAGCCTGCTGTAGACGGCATCCATTTCTGCTTGGGCTTGTTGAACCGAGACACCCCGTTTCAGACGAGCATATACAAACACGGAATGTTCCTGGCGGTCCAGTTGGCTGCGGTCGAGAACGAAAGGGACATAAAGGTCCAACTGCCGGTTGAGAACCCGGAAGATCAAGAAATTGGCCGGCAGAATGCCAACTACGATGTGTGGCTCCCCCTCAATTGTTATCTTGCGCCCAATGAGATTCGGATCACTGCTGAAGCGCCGCTGCCACAGGCCATGGCTTAGAACGACTACTTTGCTACGGCCCCGTTGTTCCTCTTCAGGAAGAAAGGTGCGACCCAGCGCAGTGTTGACACCCAGCAAGGAGAAATAGCTTGGAGAAACCGAGAGGCCTTGAACCCGTTCAGGTTCATCTCGCCCAGTCAGATTGAAATACTGGAAACGCCAAGCTGCTGTTTGCTCGAAAACTTGATTCTCGTCTCTCCAATCAAGAAAATTCGCTGGAGAGACAATCTCGCGTTCCACTCCCCTTTTCAGGTTGGTCTCCCAGAAATTCACGATCCGGTCAGGATCTTTCCAAGGGACAGGGTGAGGTAGAACGGCATGAATGACACTGAATATGGCCGTGTTGGCACCGATGCCCAGAGCGAGTGTAAGAACGGCAACGACAGTGAAACCGGGACTTTTGATCAGCATCGTTATGCCGTAACGAATATCTTGGATCAGCGTTTCCATAATTGCCCCGGTGATGAGTCAATCTATTTTGCGGCCAGCAATGCAAGAATTTCCTTGGCGTGCTCTTCTGGTTTGACTTTAGGGAAGGCTGCGGCGATGTACCCTGCCTAAGACCGCAATGGCTGGTATTCACAGGGAGATCACTCTGCAAATCAGCGACAGGCTTTCAAAGAAAAGCCCGCTTCTGAGAGTGGGATTTTTGGGCAAAAAGACCGGGAATGCGGGCTGGTTCTAATGTGCGGCTATTGTAGATTGCGTCGCCAATTTGGCCAGAGTCTCGGCCTTGTCGATCTTCTCCCAACTGAAGGTTCCATTATCCGATGCCGAACGGCCAAAATGACCATAGGCAGCCGTGGCCTGGTAGATTGGTCGTTTCAACCCGAGCATTTCAATGATCCCTTTCGGCCGCAAATTGAAAACCTCCCGGATGATGTGAACCAATTCTTGAGAACTGATTTTGCCCGTGCCAAAGGTATCTACCAGCACAGAGACGGGATCGGCCACACCAATGGCATAAGCGAGCTGAACTTCGCATTGGCTGGCAAGACCTGAGGCAACAATATTCTTGGCAACGTAGCGAGCAGCATAAGCTGCACTTCGGTCAACCTTTGAAGGATCCTTGCCGGAAAACGCCCCACCGCCGTGTCTTGCCCATCCCCCATAGCTGTCCACGATGATTTTTCTTCCTGTCAAACCGGTATCGCCGCTGGGACCTCCTAAGACAAATTTTCCAGTAGGATTGACGTAGAATTTGGTATGAGAATCTAAAAGGTCTGGGGGAATCACTTTTTTGATGACCTTCTCAATCATGTCCTTTTCAATCTGTGAATACGGTGCGGACTCCTGGTGCTGGGTCGAGATGACCACGGCATCCACCCGAGCGGGCCTGCCGTTTTCATATTCGACCGTTACCTGGCTTTTGCTGTCGGGCCGGATGTATCCAAGAGTCTTATTTTTCCTCAACTGCGCTAACCATTGAACCAGCTTATGCGAAAGGATAATCGGAGTCGGCATTAGCTCGGGAGTTTCATCACATGCATAGCCGAACATGAGGCCCTGATCTCCTGCGCCCTGCTCCTTAAAGAGACCCTCCCCTTCGGTCACCCCCTGGGAAATATCGGGGGATTGCGGGTGAATTCTGACATCCACCTGGCAACTGACATGATCAAACCCAATTCCACTTTCCACGTAACCGATCTGTCGAATGGTGTCTCTCACCACCCGTTCGATATCCACCCGTGTCTTGGAGGTAACTTCACCGGCAACAATGCAATAATTCGTGGTGACCAATGTCTCACAGGCCACTCTGGAATTTGGGTCACCTGCCAAATAGGCATCCAAGATCGCATCGGATATCTGATCCGCAACTTTGTCTGGATGGCCCTCCGAAACTGACTCACTGGTAAAAAGCATTCTCTCATGACTCATGGAGCACTAACTCCTTCAATAAATTCTATTAGCCTATCAAATGCACCGGCTGGAAGCACAAGGAGGGAAAGCTTACTGTCGTGATGCTCACTCATACTATAATCTGCGTATGATGAGGCTGTAACTCATTCAGTAAAGACGTTAGCCTTTCAATAATTAATCCAATGAAACTTAAACTTCTAGCCCTGTTTTGTCAAGAGAATTGACAAGGCGGACCAAGACGGACAGGGCAACTGAGAGCGTTTCAGTCAGTTCGGCACCAATGGAAGGAGCGCGCGATGAACTTAGCCGATGTTCAGGAACAATTAAGGGAAATGGGAATCGATGGCTGGCTTTTATACGATTTTCAAGGCCTAAATCCTATTGCAAAGAAATTAGTCGGCTTGCAGGGAGCATTACTCACAAGACGCTGGTACTTTTGGATCCCCAAAGAGGGCGATCCTTCTGTTCTCTGTCATCAAATCGAGCAGCAAGGATTTTCGCAGCTGGGCGCTCGAATTTGCACATTCAAGAGTTGGAAAGAGATGATTGACCGACTGGAGCGAGTGCTTGAAGGCCAGAAAACGATCGCTATGGAATACTCACCTCTCTGCTCCATACCTTATGTCTCCAGAGTCGATGCCGGCACCGTCGAAACTATAGTAGGTCTTGGTAAAAAGGTAGTCTCATCGGCAAACCTGGTTCAATATTTTGAAGCCCGCTGGAGTGAGGAGCAGTTTGAGATGCACCAAGAAGCGAGCCGTCTTCTTATGCACATTCTGTTTGAAATTTTTCGCGAGATTGGCAGTGCTGTGAATCAAAGGATCGCGCTGACAGAGTATTCCGTTCAGCAAAGCTTCTTGGAGAAATATCGGCGCGATGGTCTGGAGTCCTTCTCTCCTCCGATTGTGGGGGTCAATCAAAACAGCGGGAATCCTCACTATGAGCCCAGCCAGGAATCCTCCAAAGCCATCCACTCGGGCGACTTCATACTCCTTGATTTCTGGGCGAAACTGGCCGAGCCGAACTCCGTTTACGCGGACTACACCTGGGTTGCTTATGTGGGAGAGTCCATTCCAGACAAGATTCAAAACGTTTGGGAGATTGTGAGAGGGGCCCGTGACATGGCAGTGGATTTCGTCAGGGGAAATCGCTCAGCTAAAAGAGACACCAGAGGATGGGAAGTCGATTCCGTGGCTAGGAACTTCATCACTGAAAAAGGGTTTGGAGATTATTTCATCCATCGGACCGGTCACAACATAGGTCAGGAAGATCACGGCAACGGAGCCAATATGGATGGCCTGGAAACCAAAGACGAAAGGCTTCTGATTCCCAAAACCTGCTTCTCCATAGAGCCAGGAATCTACCTGCCTGATTTTGGCATTCGATCTGAGGTTAATGTCTATCTGAGTCCCACTGAAACGGTCATCACCGGGGACCCAATTCAGACACAGATTTTCAAAATTGGGTCTCCTTATTGAGTCAAGTAAAATTGGTGACAAATGCCCCCTCAGCCAAATTCCCCGAAGCCATTCGTCATCCCCCTGTGTTCAGCAGCCTGCTTTGTGGGTAAAGACCCCCAAATGGGGGAGGACAATCTGAGACGGGCGACCGGTCTTCAGGACTTTGACTTTGGGCCGAATTTACTCGAATTTCCGGACAAACCGGCCTCGATGCGGGAAAGGCTCTTGACAAGCCTTTTGCGAACCGGCCCTGCGAAACGGTTCATTTGTTGAAGGTCTTTGAAAAGTTGCTGGGAGTCGTTTTGAACGTCCTTGAAGTCTCTGAAAAGCTTCGCGGGTCCAGGTGTGGACAGGGGACCAAGCTGAATTCCCATGGCGGCAACTCCGTGAGCAAGAAAGTGGAAAAGGGCCTGGGAGTGAGCCATTTCTCGGTCGTGTTTTTCAGGCGTAGTCACTATGACCTGCAGGCCCTTGCCTTCCAAGTAGTCTTTGATTTTCCGAATGCGCCGGCAACGCACCGGGCAGAGGGCTATTTTCAAGCCCTGGAGTCCGGAACTGGCGCTATCAGGCCCAAAAAGAGGATGCGTCCCCACAATCTCCACAAACCTGGGCAGGGCTTGAGCCATCTCTCGCAGGGGCTTTTCCTTAACAGAACAAGTGTCCAGAATGAGCTGCCCAGGAGTCAGAAATGGGTGGATTTCTCTGCAAATCGAACCGATTTTGGAAATGGGAACACAGAGCAAGAGAATTGGCTTGTTCGCAACTTCAGAAAGCGAGAGGGATTGGATGCCCGGGAGGCGAAACGGCTTCTTCCTGTCAAAAACGTTGACTCTAAAGTCTTTTTTAAGGATTCCGGCGGCAAACTGTCCGAAACGGCCAAATCCGATGATGCCAATTTCCACACTCACCTGTTTCTGTGCACAAAAGGGGAATGGAATGAGAAGCCTATTTCATCTCCGCACTAGCGACACGAAGAACGCCATCCAGTCCTTCGAGAGAGCCATTATGTAGTCCCTTGTAAAGATCTTCCAGCTTGGAACGAGCCGTTTTGGAGTAGGGCTTGTTCAATAAGGCAGACTTGGCCAAAGCTTTCATGGCACTGGTTGTGTCGCGGGCAAACCAGTAACTCATCCCCAAGTAATAGTAGGCCTCGTCATTGTCCCTAAAATACTTGAGGCTATTCATGTAGGCCCCTACAGCGCCGGCGTACTGCTTCTTGTCGTATGCGTTCCTTCCAATGATCGAATAGGCTCTCCCTTTTTCATTAGCCCATTGGGCCGCACTATATCCTGGAGGAGTCTCTCCTTCCCCATAGGCTGAAATCATTTTCTGACAGTAAAACGCCGACTTGGGAATATTTTTTTGCCCTGCAAAATAATAAGAAAGCTTTGCAGCATGAAAGAAGGAGTCTTTTGCAGACATCTCAGGAACACACTTTTCCGCGTAAACTACAAACTTGCCTTCATTTTTTAGCTGATCGAAAGAATGTGCGAGCAGTTGGGCTACCTCTTTACTCGGCTTGCTCTTGTAGAAGGCTTCTCCATATTTGGCCGCCTTTGCATAGTCCTTTTCGGAGTAAGAAGCCTCCGTTGCGAGGCCCAGGGCCGTAATGTCTTCGGGTTTCAATTCCAGATAACTCTCGGCAACCACTGCCAGGTTGGTCATGTCCTTCTGCTGGTAGAGCTGCGTCATTATAGGAGTAAAGGCGCCAATCGCGTGATCATTAAGTTTTGAATTTGGGTGGGCTTTAATGAATTTCAATAGTCCATCAGCCCGCGCCCTAAGATTTGGATCGGTGTAAGCCTTTTGAAATTCATCATACTCCTCTTTGGTATACCCAACAGTGGGAACCGGTTTCTCCGCCTGCTTGGAAGCATCCTCAATGTCCACAGCTTCCGGTTCTTTCTCTTCTTCCTTTTTTTCGGCAGGCTTTTCCTTTTCCTGCAAGGCGAGCACGATCGAATTGGACGTCGACCAGAAAAAAGCAACCAGGACAAAAACAGGCAGAACCCGTCTTAGTTTCATAAAATCCTCCAAACCCACATGAATGGCCATGAAATATCCGAGACTTTGATTTGGCGAACCCCTCATTGGAGATTCCTACTCTTGTTTGATTGCGCCAATTATGTGGATTTGAGAAGAAGGTGTCAATAGAAATTGGCTGGCCTATAGGAGACCTGTCAGGAGTCGAACTCGATTCGTGTCGGCTACTAAGAATTTCCATTCGGCAACAAACGAATGACTCCAAACACGACTGCATACCCCCACCTAGTGTCCAACGGCGACTTCCGAAGAAGCCCGAAAAATCTAATATTTCGGGAAGAAATCATCGGGAAAGCCCTTGACAAGCGGATTTCGGTGTTGTATAACCCCACTGCGCCTGTGAGACGGCGTTTCAAAGAATCTATTGCATAAAGGAGAGGACAACGTGAACAAAGCAGACCTGATCGAAAGAATCGCGAAGGATGCTGGAATTAACAAGACTCAGGCCGATGCTGCCATTAATTCCGTTCTGAGCGGAGTACAAGGGGAGCTGAAAAAGGGCGGTCGCGTCACATTGGTCGGGTTCGGCACATTTTCGGTAGGATCGAGAAAGGCTAGAACCGGTCGGAACCCACAGACAGGCAAACCTATCAAGATTGCGGCAAAAAAGGTTGCCAAGTTTACCCCCGGTGCTGAACTGAAGGCGGCTGTCAATAAGAAGAAGTAGCCTTTATAACTGAAGAATTATTCAAGGGCAGTTTTCACTGCCCTTTTTGTTTTTTCCCTTTTCTCGAATGCTCTTCTAGTTAATCTTCCCAAACGACTCATAGGCTTGTAGAGCCTGCTTGCCCATTTCATACCCTCTCTACTGTTCGGCAAGGAACCATTTTCATCTAACCTTTAGATGAGAGCGGTCTACCGGGCAACCTTGGCATTTGAGACCGCTCTCGGTCATTTCCAAGATTTGTTACCTCCACATGACAACTTTGTTTAGCCACTTTCAAGATTGTGCATCTCCTAGAAGCTCTTACGATCCGGCTTCCTGTTCCGGCAGTGAAAACAAATGTGTTTTTGACTTTCTCTCTTCTCACCTGTTTGGCTCCGGACTTGCATTTCGGAGAGTCAACTGTGCAAGGGCTAAAAAGCCCAGACCTTTTTCAGGGTACGCGGGTTTAATCCCGCATCAATCTGTCCTTTCCTCAGAAGGCCGAAACTTCGGTTTCGGCCTCCTCTCCTTAGCGAAATGCCAAATCGATGTCTTCTCAGGACCAAACTCCAACTGGGGAAATTATTAAACGACGTCTCTTGGCCCTTTTGGACAAAGTCTGATATTCTGAGTTCCAGGTGGTGCACATTGAAGCATGTGGGCGTCTGGTTAGAGCTTGTTTGTATTTGCATGGCATTGATTTGCCTCTCCCAATTATCGGCAGTTACCATTACCAACAATTATTCCGGGCTTGTTTCTCTTTATGTTTCTGTTCATGACAAACAGGGTAAGCCAGTGCTTGGACTTACCCAACAGGACTTTGAAGTCTTCGAGGACAAAAAGTCACAGCCCATCAGGCACCTGGAATTTGAGAAAGGTTCCCCTGTTTCTCTGGGTATCCTGATGGATATTAGTCGGGTAATGGGCCCAGAGAGAATTAATATGGGGCTGAGCTGGTTGAAGTCGCTGGCAGAGCGACTAAGAAGCCCTGATGAGATTTTTGTCAACGCATTCAGTGATGAGTCGCAAGAACTGGTGGATTACGTTTCTCCGGAGGACTATTTGGAAGAACCTCTAGATCATTTGGGGGCTGGGGGGCACACGCGCACCGGGTTGGCTGTTGATCTCGCCTTGATCAAACTTCGTGACGCAAAAAATAAGAAGAGGGCCCTATTGTTCATTTCAGCTGGAAGGGATATTGCCGGCCCTGCGACCATCGATCACGTTGCTAAGTTTCGTTACCCTATCTACGCCCTTGGTATCAGGTGGGCGGAGGGAGCAAGCGGAGCTTTTGAGCAGCTGAAGAATTTTAATCTCAGGGGATCAGCGCTTAAGGTCTACGCTGATCAGTCGGGAGGAAACGCGATCGTTGTGGGGTCGACCCGCGAAGCGGAAGAGGCTATCGACCGTCTTTGCTATGAACTAAAAAATCAATATCGATTGGAATACACCTCTTCAAATCAAGACCCATCCAAAAGAATGAGGAAGGTTGAAATTAAGACGAAAAACCCGGAACATGAGGTCCGCTACTTGAAGAAGTATCAGATCGTCACAAAATGACCATTCAAGGAGTCGGAAGAGATCGTCCCTAGTCGATAAGTTCAACAGTCCTATCCGGGCCTAATTCGCTCTTGATTTTTGGAGCGTCGCCGACAATCACAATTGTTGCTCGGGTGCTGCTGAGATGGTTTTTGATGGCTTCCTGTAGTCTTTCCACCGTAACGCGGTTTATGTCGCCAAAGAATCCTGCCAGATAATCACTCGCCAGATTATAAAGCTCCATGTCAATCATTTGATCTGCAAGCAGGGAGTCAGATTTCAACAGGTCTGCAAACCAGGCGGTCAGCTTGGATTTAGCAGCGTTTAGCTCCTCTTCGCTGATGTGACTTGTCTTCAAATCTTCAATATTTTCCGAGATTGCTGGTAGTGCCCTGCTCAAGGAAGATGAGGGTAATTGTGCGGACACCAGGAAATGGCCGCAATTCTGCCCGAACTGCATCTCGCTAGTGACTTTGGTGTAAGAGATGTTCTTGGAATGAAATGTTTGTTCCAGGCGTGAAGAGTCTTCAAGCCCACCCAGAATCAGATTTGCCAACTGAAGACAATAGTAATCAGGCGTTATCCTGGAGGGGCCAGCATGTCCAAGGATCACAGTGGCATCCAGGGAATCTTTTCTCTCGACAACTCGGATCGAATTGCTAACTAGTCCGGCAAACTGAGTTGAAGGCAATTCAATCGCTGGGACTACCCCTTTCACCCAGCCGCCGAGTTTTTCCCTCACCAGGATTGTCAGGCCAAAGGGGGTTGTTCCCCCTACAACAATTAGCGCTGCATTATTGGGGAGATAATGATTCCGATGAAATTCTTGCACATCTGATAACCTTATCTCTCTAATGGAATCCCAGCCTCCGTGGGGCGAGTTTGCACAGGGTGATTTTCCATAAATCAACTCACGAAAATGTTTCTTGCACAATTCCAGGGAATCGTAGTTGTTGGAAACCTTTGACTTGACATCTTGTTTAAGTCTCTCAAGCCCCTCTTGCTTAAATACCGGACGGAGAACCACATTTGTCAAAGTGGACAGGAAAGTCTCCAAATTGGAAGAAGGCACCTCAGCTTGAAAGACAGTATAATCGGAGTCAACTCGGATAGAAAAATTCACTCCAAGGAATTCCAACTCATCTTTCCATCTTGCAGGAGTTGTTTTTCCGCTAGCGAAGCAGACTGCTTGTGCAGTCAAGTAGGCAAGACCTGGTTTCCCCGGAGGATCAAAGCTAGAGCCTGATTTGATTAAGAGACTGACAACTACTTGTTTGTTCAAGGCTCTTTCTATTGCTAGAACACGAAGGCCGTTGAGTAATTCAAATCTTTGGAGTCTCGGAAATTGTACCGTCGACCGGTTTTCTGACTGGGCATGGCACCTCAAGGTGTCCTGGAAGAATGGATGAATGAGCAAGGAGACAATCAGGATGTAAAGCAGTGGCAAAGTCTTCGACTTGCAACTCATGACAATCCCTTTTTCGCCAGAGGGGAGATCAGTGTCCTGATTGGATTTGCAGGCATTGATTCTCTAAACGAAGCGGGCTTGTGAACCGAGCGAAGAATGTGGAATGCGTTTGTCCCTGAAAGGAGATGCACTTCTGAATCCGAGAAAACTAGACTTTGAGGAAGGGGAGACTGAGGAGTTGCAATTATCCTTTTTTTAGTTCGATGAGTACTTGTTTTGCGACTGCCTTCAGCGTATCAAAAACACCGATGCCAGTCGATGCCACGGCCTCCAGCACCGGCTCGCCCTTACGCACCAATTCTTTTTTCATCTCCTCGATTGAGACAGCGTTGAGCAAATCTCGTTTGTTCAACTGCAGTGCGTAAGGAATTTTCATCAAATCGTAGCCTTGAAGCTTCAAGTTCTGCTCCAAATTACTGACACTTTCAATATTTGCGTCCATCCGTTCTATTTGTGAATCAGCAACGAAGATGATTCCGTCAACCCCCTTTAAGATCAGTTTTCGACTCGCATCATAAAACACCTGCCCCGGCACCGTGTATAGGTGAAAGCGAGTCTTGAAGCCTCGAACACTCCCTAACTCGAGCGGCAGAAAATCAAAAAACAGAGTCCGGTCGGTCTCCGTAGCCAATGAAATCATCTTACCTTTGGCGTTGGGGGCCGTTTTATCATATACGTACTGTAAATTTGTTGTTTTCCCCCCCAAGCCGGGTCCGTAATAGACAATCTTACAGTTGATTTCTCGGGAAGCGTAATTGATGAAAGTCAAAGTTTTTCTATCCTCGAAGAAAAAGGACTATGGCCTAACCTAACTCGGCAAGGCCCTCGTCCTTGATTCCCTGGTGGAACGCGCGCTCCGTCGCGCGTTATCGGGAGTGCGCGGAGCGCACGATCCACCCCCAAAGCGGGCAAAACGAAAACAAAATTCTTGTTTCCTCGCACATAGCGGGCTAAGAACCAAGGAGTATGGGCAAGCCATATTTTATCTAACCTAATTCAGTAAGAAAAACTTATTCAGAAAAAAGACTATCTATATCTTCATCCGTAATCTCTGAGAATGGGGACACCATTTCAAGCGAACCCAAATCCCTCTCCGACGTAATC
This sequence comes from Terriglobia bacterium, assembly GCA_041478005.1. Lineage (GTDB taxonomy): Bacteria > Acidobacteriota > Terriglobia > Versatilivoradales > Versatilivoraceae > JBGOVH01. The sequence continues at coordinate 10,678 of JBGOVH010000004.1, forward strand.
TTTCTAACGATCTTTTCAAATACATCTGTCAACTCAGCCGAGGATTTCTTCACCCTCAGTCGGACCAAGCCCAACGAGGAACGGCTATCAAAGATGACCACCAGGATAACTCGTTGCGCTACTATCGAGATGTGAATATTGTCGCGTTCACCTTCATGAAACAGGATGGAGAATTCTCTTTCTCCGATAAGTTTCGCTAATCCGTCGGTCGCTGCAACGTTACCGGCAGTCAAAGATGCCAGGGAAGTTGCATCAAAATTCTCGAGTTCTCCTTGTGCAGCTATCTGCTGCCCATTTTTGTCTACCAGGAAAACCAACTTTGCGTTGGAATCTGTACGAAGTTTGGCAATGATCGATTTGATCCTCTGGTACTCCTCTTCGTACAAGATCATGTCTGGAGTCGTCATGAACTAGCCCTGTCAACTCCGTCCAGAGTCCAAAATCCAAGAAGCTGAGCCTCTTTCTGAAGAGAGAACCCAAAAAACTTTTCCATTTTCATAGGGATGAATTGCAGCTTACTGTAGAAGCATCATAAATCGCTTAATAATCATAGGCTTATAACATACAACGTCTTGAATCCGCAATAAGTTTCTTTCGACTATAACCATCGACTTAGGACTAACTTAACTTTAGAAAAGAAAAAATTTCGTCCGGGATCTCCCGCTGCTGAGGGTCAAAGCCGAGTTGCTTGACTGATCAAGGTTTTCCTGCTATACATGAACTTCATCGTGGGCCTCGACTTTCTTTCCACGCACTCATTCCAGCTTCTCCCTGGTCGTCTTTTGGTTGAAATCACCTGGTTAGCCTTTTTTGTCAGATCAAACTGCCGTTAAGGTCTTAAATCTTTAACCTGTTAAGGGATAGAGGAGGCCAAATGCCAAAGTCAGCCCTCGCAAAGAAGAGTTCCGGCAAGAAGGTCCGTGCCCAGTGGACCAAGTCTCCAACAAAGGGAAAGAAGAAGACAGCCTCCAAAGCCAAGAACTTGAAATCTCAAGCTAAACATAGGAAAAGTGGTGGAAGACAGGCGTCACCGGTTGAACCTCGTGGAACACAGAGTAATCTAGGGAAGAAGATTAAGAAGATTCCAAGACTGCCTGGCGCAGGCCGAAAAACTGCGCGATCAGTTGTCAGTAGGACGCCAAAAGTTAATCCAATCAGGAGAGCCTCAATAAAGCAATATGAAGCAGCCGTCAAATTACAATACAGTCAGGAATATGAGAAGGCCAAGATTGGTTTTGATAGAATAATTCAAAGCTTTCCCGAAGACAAAGAGGTATTGGAGCGGGTCAAGATCCATTTAAAGTTCTGCGAACAGAAGATTGCCCGCAAACCTCCTTCTCCCCGCACATTGGAAGACCATTATAATCTGGGCATTGCTCTGATGAATGAAGGCAAATACCAGGAGTCTCTTGAGCAGTTGCACAAAGCACTTAGGCAAAGTCCTAATTGTGAATATGTGATTTATGCCATGGCGGTCACTAATTGTCGCACCGGTGATCTGGAGGGAGCTCTGAACAATCTTAAGGTAGCCATTCAACTCAAACCTGAGAACCGTTTCCTCGCTCAGCGCGACTCAGATTTTGAACCGCTGATGCAGGACTTGCGGTTTATCTCCATTGTTTTTCCTGATCAGATAGCGACCTCCAGCCCCTAGACTCTCCCGGCTAGTTGTGGCTTTGATGATGTCTACACTTTTTCAGTGGGAAACCGATGAGTCTTCCGTGAACAACCTGCCATCATCCAGAATCAAAGTCGTTTCGATTGGGGGTGGGACTGGTCTGGCTCAGCTGCTTTCCGGTCTCAAGAAATTTGTTTACGGACCAACTCTGCGGGATTCGATTCCTGCACTTTTTCCAGTCATTAACGAGCTTACTGCCGTCGTCACGGTAACAGACGATGGCGGAAGTTCCGGCCGTTTGCGAGATGAGTTTCAAATGCTCCCGCCGGGAGACATTCGAAAATGCCTGGTGGCACTCTCTGAAGATGAGTTCCTAATGTCCAAGCTTTTTCAATATCGCTTTCTCAGTGGCGGAGAATTACAGGGACATAGCTTTGGAAATCTCTTTTTAACAGCACTGACAAACGTCACGGGTGATTTCCTGGAAGCCATTCGTCTTTCCAGTGAAGTGTTGGCCATAAAAGGAAGGATTCTACCCTCAACGATGGCCGATGTTCATCTGATCGGTGAACTCGAAAACGGCGCTTCTCTTTTCGGTGAATCTCTCATTGGCCGTTCCCCAATTCGAATCAGGAAGATTGATATTTTCCCCGGCGACTGTCATCCCTTGCCTGAAACATTAGAAGCCATTTCAAAAGCGGATGTAATCACCCTGGGGCCCGGATCGCTGTACACAAGCCTTCTTCCCAACCTCTTGGTCCAAGGGATCCCTAAAGCAATTCGTGAATCTGCTGCACTAAAGATCTATATCGGAAACATAATGACCCAGAACGGTGAAACCACCGGATTCTCAGCCTCCGACCATTTTAGGGCCATTTGCGAGCACTCCGGAGAACATTTGTTTGACACTTTTCTTTGCAATCTTACCCCTATTTCTGAAACACAAAGAGTAAACTACCTGGAGCAAAATGCAATCCAAATTGTGAACGATCTGGACGCTATCAGCAGTTTTGGGGTCCGCGTAATGTTGAAGGATCTTCTGGCAGACGACGATAAGGTGAGGCATGATCCTCTTAAATTGGCCCAGGCCATTTTTGAGTTGGTTCTAGCTGCAGCGGGCCAAGAGTTCCAGTCCATACCTTCACAAAATCAATTTGTCAGACTTTCATGAATAATTTGTTTTTACTCATTCTGGCTGCTGGCAAAGGCACACGTCTGAAATCGAGTTTACCCAAAGTTCTGCATACCTTATCGGGCAAGCCTCTTATCGAATATGTCATCGAAGCTGCCAGGCCTCTTAATCCAAGGGCTACTTGCCTGGTTGTCGGACATCAGGCGGATCAGGTAAAGGATAGACTGGCGTCCTCTCAGATTCATTTCATTGTGCAGGAGCCTCAGTTAGGGACAGGGCATGCAGTCCAGATGGCTAAGGACTTTTGGGGCACTCAGCAAGGAGTTCTGCTCGTTTTGTCCGGAGACGTTCCGTTGATTTCGTCGCGAACTTTGGGAAAGTTGCTGAAGCTTCACACCCGTTCCAAATGTAGTGCCACTCTTTTATCAACGAGGCTCCACGATCCGACAGGTTATGGAAGGATTGTCAGAGATTCAAATGGAGAGGTTGAAAGAATCGTTGAGCACAAAGAGGCAACCCCGCAAGAACTCCGGATCGACGAGATCAACACGGGTCTCTATTGCTTTCAGATTTCCGATCTTGCCCAAGTTATTGAAGAGCTGTCACCCAATAACTCACAAAGAGAGTTTTATCTCACTGATTGCATCGGTTTGTTGAAGAACAGAAATCGGCGTGTTGGAGCCGTGGAATGCAAAGATCCCATCGAAGTCAGTGGTATCAACAGCCGTGCGGAGCTCTCCCAGTTAGAGCGTTTTGTTAGAGAACGCAAATTGCATCAGCTCATGAGAGATGGCATAACCCTGCTCGATCCGGGATCTACTTACGTGGAGACCGAAGTCAAGGTCGGGGCTGACACCGTTCTCTATCCCAACGTCTTTTTGGAAAACAACAGTGTTATTGGTTGCGGTTGCACGATCTATCCTAACGTTAGGATCACAGGCTCCATTTTAGAGGACAACGTTGTCATTCTGGATTCCTGTCTGATTTCTGAAAGTCATATCCATTCAGGAACTGAGGTCGGACCGTTTGCTCATCTGAAAAACCACACCGTGATTGGCAGAAACGCCCGGATTGGCAATTTTGTAGAGATCAAGAAATCTAAAATTGGCGACAAGACCAAGGCGGCACATCTGAGCTACCTGGGTGACGCACAAATTGGCAAAGACGTTAACATTGGGGCCGGAACCATTACCTGCAACTACGACGGGGTGAAAAAGAGCAAAACCATCATCGAAGATCAGGTTTTTGTTGGCAGCGATTCGCAGTTGATCGCTCCGGTCAGAATCCGCCGGGGCGCCTATATCGCTGCAGGCTCAACCATCCAGCATGAGGTTCCAGAGGATGCCCTGGCAATTTCTCGATCCCCGCAAGTGAACAAAGAAAACTGGGCAAAAAAGAAGAAAGAATCTCAACTTAAGGAGTGACATTTGTGTGCGGAATTGTGGGATATTTGGGACAAAAGCCCGTAGTGCCAGTTCTGATCGAGGGATTGAAGCGCCTGGAATACAGAGGATATGACTCGGCAGGCATAGCGGTGGCCAATGGAACGCATCTTCATGTGCGGCGAGCCTCTGGGAAATTGCGCAACCTGGAAGAAGTGCTGCGGCAAAATCCTTGTGAAGGCACCTATGGGATTGGTCATACCCGGTGGGCTACTCACGGCAGACCCACAGAAGAAAACGCCCACCCACACAGTGACTGCCGCGGCCAGATCGTTGTGGTTCACAATGGGATCGTTGAAAACTATCTGTCTTTGAAAAAGGCTCTGATTGCCGAAGGGCATGCCTTTGTGACCGAAACAGATACTGAGGTGATTGCCCATCTGGTGGAAAAACACTTCAAAGGCTCGCTGGAAGAGGCTGTCCGTAAAACGCTCCAAGAAATTACAGGGATTTATGCGGTTGTGGTCCTCTCTACAAACGACCCACAAAAAATCGTGGCCGCTCGCCTCGGCCCGCCGATTGTCGTAGGACTCGGCCAAGACGAGTCGTTTGTGGCCTCAGACATCCCTGCCATCCTGGCTTATACCCGGGATATCGTTTTCCTGGGCGATTCGGAAATGGCCATACTGACTCCGCAGGGCGTCCAGATTACTCGCCTGGATGGCACACCGGTCGAAGTGAAAACCCAGCGGATCACCTGGGATCCGATCATGGCCGAAAAGGGCGGCTATAAGCACTTCATGCTCAAAGAAATTTACGAGCAGCCGAGGGCCGTGCGGGATACCACTTTGGGCCGGATCTCTCGTGACACAGGCAAAGTTATTCTGGACGAGATGAAGATTTCCGAACACGAGTTTCGGAGCATAGAGCATGTCCGGCTCCTTGCCTGCGGCACCAGTTGGCACGCCGCACTGACTGGAAAATTCATGATCGAGAAACTGGCGCGGATTCCGGTTGAAGTGGACTATGGCTCGGAGTTTCGATACAGGGACCCGGTAGTCCCGGACAAGACGCTGGCAGTAGTGATTACTCAATCCGGTGAAACTGCCGACACTCTGGCTGCCCAACGCGAGATCAAGGAAAAGGGCGCTCGGAATATTGCCATTTGTAATGTCGTTGGGAGTATGGTGACTCGTGAAGCCGACGGTGTGCTCTACACGCATGCAGGACCGGAGATCGGGGTTGCGGCAACAAAGAGTTTTACTACCCAGCTTACAGCGCTTTATCTGCTGGCGCTCTACCTGGCTGAGGCCCGGCAAACCTTAACCGCCGAACAAGTTCAGAGCTACATTGAAGACCTCACAAAGATTCCTCAGAAGATTGAGTCCATTTTTGGCAAGATTGAGTACTTGGAAGAACTCTCCAAGCATTTCTTCCGATCGTCCAATTTCCTTTTCTTGGGAAGGGGAATTCATTATCCAGTCGCATTGGAAGGGGCTTTAAAACTAAAAGAAATTTCCTACATTCATGCCGAAGGCTATCCTTCTGGCGAAATGAAGCATGGTCCCAATGCCCTGATCGACGAAACCCTGCCCGTGGTGGTGATTGCAACGAGCCACATTAATAACCCTAAATCAGTTCAGCTCTATGAAAAAACCCTCAGCAACATCAAAGAAGTGAAGGCACGTGACGGCATTGTTATTTCGCTGGTCACGCCTTTCAATAAAGAGGCCATCGAGGCTTCCGACTATTACATCGAAGTCCCACCTACCAACGATTTGCTTCTACCCATCCTGGAGATCGTCCCTCTCCAGCTCCTCTCCTATTACATTGCCCTCCGCCGCGGCTGCGACGTAGATCAGCCACGCAACCTGGCCAAGAGTGTGACGGTGGAGTAGGCTCACGGGTATTTTGTTAACGAACTATACAACTCTACCCTGATAATCTGGCTATAGCCGAAGTCGATGTCTTTGACCCGAAGGCGGAGACATTCCATCAGGCGCAGGCCGGCGCCATAGAGGAGGCTTGCCATCAGCCACTTGGTCCCCTCGAGCTGCCGGAGCACGGCTCGGGCCTCTTCTTTTGTGAAGACGGCGGGCAATCGAGAAGGTTTCTTGGCGCGCTCGACCTCTTCCAGCCAATCAAAAGGTTGGTTCAGTACTTCACCAGAAGAGCGCTCAATGCCTGGTTTTGCGTCGAGGCAGCCACCTGTCGATCTGTTGCCAAGTGGGTCAAATATCGACTGACCTCCCCTTTCCCCATTTCCGCAGGGTGCCTTTTCTTGTGGAAAAGGGTATAGTCTTAAGCCCAGCGCAGATAAGCTCGGTTCGGATGCTGTAATGCTTGACGCGAATCTTGTGGGATTAGTTGCGCAACTGCAGGTCTTGGCGATACCGTTGAC
>JBGOVH010000542.1:0-2947 GCA_041478005.1 Terriglobia bacterium
AGTCACGAGCAGAAAATTGCGGCAGCTCTGAGCATTTCCGTGCCCACCGTTCGCATGAACAAAGGAAAGCTGGGTGAGTTGACCGAACTGGTTCGATCCGGCGCCAGGAGGATTTCTCAAAACATCGGGTATCAAACAGGCAATCGCAGCAGGATTGCCCTCTCTAAGTAATTTTGAAGGTGCAGGCGATGTGTTGATTAGTTGATGCTACTTGTGTGCTTTGTTTACTAACTTCTTGATAAGGAGTGGAGGAAAAAATGAGTGAACACCAAAAATCTTGGGTTCTGTCTTTTTGCAGTCTGGTCATTTGCCTTTGCTGGTTGAGTTCTCCTGCTTACCCACAGGCTAATTCTGGAACCATAACGGGGACTGTCTTTGACCCGCAAGAGGCGGTCATTCCAGGTGTCACGGTGACCCTTACTCACGTGGATCAGGGGAGCACTAGGAACGTTCCGACCAATGAGAGGGGTATTTACCTCGCCAAGTTCTTGCCTGTCGGTCCTTACACGGTTTCGGTGGAACACAGTGGTTTTAAAAAGCAGATCAAGACGGATTTGACTTTGACCGTGGGACAGACCATGCGCGTGGATTTCAAGCTGGAAGTCGGCGCTGAAGCTCAAACAGTGGAAGTTAAGGCCGATGCCAGCCAGGCGCTTAAGCTGGAGTCTTCCGAGATCAGCCAGACCATCAACCACAAGCAGGTGGTTGATCTGCCTCTCAATGGGCGAAATTTCGATGACTTGATCCCCTTGAATGCCGGCGTCACCAACGGGATGCAAAGAGCCTCGAACAGTGGTTACAACCTGAACGGTTCCAGGACCGACCAGAATATGTTCCTCATCGAAGGCATTGATAATGTAAACATCGATAGCAATCTCATTGTTCGACCTCCGCTAGATTCAATAGAAGAGTTTCAGATCCAGACAGGCACCTTTTCCGCCGAGTATGGCCGCACGGCGGGAGGGGTAGTCATGGTACAGCTCAAGTCGGGGACCAACGGCATTCATGGGTCCGTGTTTGAGTTTCTTCGAAACGAGAAGCTTGACGCCAATGGTTACTTCAAGAATCAGCTTCCGCCCAATCCTGGGGAAGATAAGGCGCCTCGCGCTCCCTTGAAGCGTAACCAATTTGGCGGAACAATTGGGGGACCGATCAGAAAGAACAAGACTTTCTTCTTCGCGGATTACCAGGGCTTCAGGGAGGTCGATGGTAAAACGACCATTCAGTCAGTTCCAACTTTGCTGGAACGGCAGGGAGACTTCAGCCAGACCTTGGCGCCCGGACAGACTCTCTTCAAAAATGCACTGCTGGGTCAGACTTATCCTGGATGTGATCCTTCCAACATCATCACATGCCAGAGAATCCCAGCCTCCGAACTCGATCCAGCAGCCGTAAAGCTGGCCAATCTCTATCCTCCACCCAACTTGCCGGGGACCTTCATTCCCGGCCAGGGGACTATCAATAACTTTGCTGTGGGTGGCAAGTCGGTTGCAAATAGTGACCAATTCGATGTGAAAATTGATCACCAGCTAACCTCGAAGGACATGTTGGCAGTTCATTATGTTTTTTCCAACTCAAACTCTACGATCCCAGCGGCATTTGGAGGTGGGACGGTCGGGCCTTGCATTGACTGCGGAGTGGTCATTGACCTTCTGGCGGGCGCGCCCAGTGGCCGCAACCAAAACGTAGGGTTGACCGAAGTCCACACATTCTCTTCCAGCACTGTGAATGAGTTCCGCGCAGGTCTCAACCGGAGTTCAGCGCTCTATCAGACTTCGGATGGGGGAAAGAACCTTGCCGATGAGATCGGTATTCCAAATGTCAATGTCAGTCCTTTGACGACGGGGCTGCCCTGGTTTTACTTTGTGCCTTCGCCCAGTTGGATTGGGACGTCGCCGTTCACCCCATTCATCAACGGTTACACCACCTACCAGTTTTCGGACAACTTTTCACATCTGCGCGGCAAGCATCACCTGAAGGCCGGACTTGATATTCGGCGTCGCCTGAACAACGGGGCTGGGAATTTCTTCGGGAAGGGAGCCTATATTTTTGTTCCCCTCTTCACGGGCAATGCCTTTGGAGACTTCATGACTGGAAGGGCGACCGTTATTCAGCAGGACCTGACGCCGGGAACCACCGGCATCCGAGGCATTGATTATGGTTTCTATTTTCAAGACGACTACAAAGTCTCTTCCAGGCTCACTCTGAATATGGGCCTGCGTTACGATCTGTATCCGGGCTATTTGGAGGTGAACGATCGGATTTCAGATCTGGATGTTCAAAATGGGGTTGTGTTGCTGGCCGGCAAGAACGGCGCACCCCGGCGGTTTGTGGAGACCGACAAGAAAAACTGGGCCCCTCGGATTGGCTTTGCCTATGCCTTGAATCAAAAGGGGACATTTGTGGTTCGCGGCGGATACGGAATCTCTTACTTCAACTCCGGGAATTTCGCCAGCTATGCCGGATTGAACCCGCCCTACACGCAGGCATTCAACCAATTCAATCTGAACTTCACGACCTTCGACGCGGCCTACAAGATCAGCGATGGCTTACCCACGAATTTGATTGTACCGGTCGACAAATTCGATACTAAGAACCCGACGGGAAGCTATCGTCAACTGGAACATTCTTCACGAACGCCTTACAGCCAGTACTTTAGCCTAAACATCCAGCGGTCTCTTCCAGGTGAAATCGTGCTCGACGTGGGTTACGTCGGAACACGGGGCGTCAAGCTGCCCGGCGAGATTGCTGGAAACCCGGCGCCTCCTGGATTTACGGGGACTGCGGAGCAACGCCGAATTCATAGAGACACGATTCCCAATGTGGGGGACATCACCTATTATGCGAATGCGTTTGCCTCGACATACCACTCCTTTCAGGCGAAGGTGGAGAAACGCTTTTCACACGGTCTGCAGTTTTTGACAACGTACACCCTGTCGAAGTCCAT
>JBGOVH010000328.1:0-4258 GCA_041478005.1 Terriglobia bacterium
AAGGAGTCCGAGCATGCTAAAGGTTACTTGGTTCAGATTTATCGTCTTATTCCCGTGCCTATAAATGAGAGACAGTAGTTCTTGTTACCATCTCTGCCAGAACCTCAAAGCCAAGATGCTCCTGACGTTTCTCAGAGTAAGTAACCTTTGCTTAATGTTTCGTTTCCTCTGTTATTCACGATTGTTGATAGGGGGTGGTCGATCCACCAGGTCTCTCCGACCATTTACCACCCCCTGGCCCCCTCCTAAAATAGGAGGGGATTTTGGTTGCAGCCGAAGGCTGAGCTCTGCCCTCCGCAGTGAAATCCTCTTTTTCTTATTGGGACGAAGAGTTCGGTTGCAGATTGTCTTAGCACTTCTGCTCTTTGCTTCATCGCTCCATGGCCAATCCACCAAAGACAACCCGTCTTTGAAGTCAGCCAATGAAGCCAGGGGGCTGTTCGTTCAAGCTCGTGACTTATTGGGCCAAGGCAACCTGGTGAAAGCAAGGGAAGCGACCCTCCAGGGAATAAAACTGTCTCCGCAAAGCGTGGATGGGTACAACTTACTTGGCATCATTTACAGCCAACAGAAGGATTACTCCCAATCGCTCGCTGCCTTCCAGCAGGCTTTAAAACTTAACCCCAGCTCTAGTGAAACCCATAACAATTTAGGTAAAAGCTACTTTGCTCAGCAAAAGCTCGAACCAGCTGAGAAGGAGTTCCGCACTGCTTTGCGTTTGGGCCCACATCATCGGGATTCGAACTATAACCTCGGGCTCGTCTTGATGGCCGAGAGTCACCCTGAGCAGGCCATCCCTTTCTTCGAACGTGTAATCCCTCCCGACTTGGGCACCTTACTCAATTTGACCCAGGCACTTATTCGTTCTGGCCAAGTTGAAAAGGGGCTAGCGCTGGCGAGTCAGATCTCTGATCAAGACAAGAAAGACGTTCAGCTCCATTTCTCGCTAGGCGTATTACTTGCTTCCGAAAAGCAATATGGCCGGGCCCTGGCTGAGTTTGAGATAGCTGACGGACTGAGCCCAAGGACCTTTGAAATTCTGAACAATCTTGGTCAGGCCTATTTGCGAAACGGCAATTATCCTCTCGCAGAAACGACTCTCGAACGCGCGCTTGCTTTGAAACCCGATTCGACAAACACCATGTACCTGTTAGGACAAGCCTATTCGGCTCAGCGAAAGCATGTGTCGGCTCTCGAACTTCTGGTTCGGGCGCGCAAGCTGTCTCCGCAAGATACAGATATCCTTTTCCTCTTGGCGCGACTGTTTATGTCACAGTCATTTTATGATGATGCTATCCAGCTGCTGGAGGAGGGAGTGAGAATTGCACCACAACGAGCCGATCTTCACGCTTCTTTAGGGGAGTGCTATTTCAGCATGGTCAAGCTGGACAAAGCCATTCAAGAATTTGAGACTTTGATTAAGCTGGATCCTTCTGCGCGTTCCTATGGCTTGTTAGGCGTGTGTTATCGTCAGATTGCCAGATATGATGACGCCAGGAAATACCTCACTGCAGGGATAAAGGTCGATCCGAGGGATCCCATGTGCCTTTACAATCTAGGCTACATGGAGAACAAACAGGGCAACCTGCAGGAGGCCGAGCTGCTGCTCAACCAGGCCCTTCAAGCCGATCCTAATTATGGAGATGCACTTTATGAGCTGGCGACGGTGAAGATGGCTGAGAGAAAATATCGTGAGGCCATTCCCCTGCTGAGACGCTCAACCCAATTGGCTTCGAAGCCTGCATTAGCTTATTACAAACTAAGCATTGCCGAACGTCGTCTCAATCAGGTTGAGGCTGCCGAAAAGGATTTGAAAATTTTCCAGACACTCTCTAAAGACCCTGCCCCATCTCCTTATCCATTTCAGGGTATCTTTGACTATCTCAGTGAACGTGCGGCGCAAACGGACCAGGCGAAGATTACGTTTGACCTGCAGGAATTGCTTGCAGAACTGAAGCGCCAGCCTGAAAAACCTCGTACGCTTTACCTGGTGGCTGAGTCCTATCTCAAGCTCGGCCGGCCCAGAGAAGCTATGGAGATTGTGGCCCGTCTCGACATGGTCAGTGTTTCCGACTTTAGAACGACGATGGGGACAGGAGTTCTGCTAGCGCGTTACCGGATGTATCCCGAGGCCATTGATCACTTCCAGAGGGCTTTGGCGGCCGATCCTCTTTCAAATGAGGCCCGATATAATCTGGCTAATGCCTATTTTCAGACCCGCGATTATTCCCGCGCGCTTGAGCTCTTACAACAAGTCTCAAACCAAACCACAAATGATGACGCCTATTATGCCCTGCTGGGCGATACCTATGCCCGTTCAGGACGAGCGCCGGAAGCCACCAAAGCCTTACAGCAAGCCATATCCAAGAGACCGGATAAGGACCAGTACTATCTTTCGTTGGCCTTGATCCAGTTGCGCGCCGGCAAAACGAGCACGGCCGAAGAAACGCTCCGAAAGGGCCTGACACGGACGCCAAATTCGGGCAAGGTCCAGTGGGGAATGGGAGTTCTGTCTGTGGCACAAGGAAAAACCAGCCAGGCGGAGGAACATTTGAAAATATGCACAGACTTAATTCCGGAATGGCCCATTAGTCATGCGTCCCTCGGCATTTTCTATTACATTACCGGTCAAATCACTAAGGTGAGTGAGACTTTGGATCGCTACCAAGAGCTGTCATCTTCCGGCGGGCTCAACGTGAAGCGAATTCGAGAGATTTTGGCAAGCACACCCGCAACTGAGGCTCATTCCTCTTCATCAAAGCCGCTGCCGGCTGAATCGCGACAGCAGTTTCTGCAGCTTGCTCTCGCCCTGGTGGATCAAGAGAATTGAAAGCGCACGCCATCTCTAAATTGGATGAATTGAGAAACAACAAGATGGACAGGATAAGCAGGATAATTAAGAGGGGGTTCTCCAATTTACACTTTGCGCCTAAATCAAAGCTCTCTGACTAACGAGTTTTTCGGTAGACCTTAGAATTTTCTTGTTCCCAACCTAGTCCTGCATTCACCGGTCATTGGATACTGCGAGTCTTCCTGCCCATCCTGTGTATCCTGTTATTTGTTCTCGAGATCATAGGGAACTTGACACGATTGATGAAACAATTTGAGACTGTCGAACCTCATGTTAAGATCGTTTCCGATTGCCAGGATTCTTGTGTGTGGCGACTTTATTCAAACCTGTCTTGAAAACCTCCAAACTTCTTTGCAGTAAACCACGCTTTGTCCTCATACCATGAAGATTCTCAGGCGTTACGTTTTTCTAGAGATCATTGGCCCCTTTTTTTTGGGTTTGGTTGTGTTCAGCTTTGTGATCATTCCCAGGCTGCCGGGAAAACCTCTGGAATTGCTCGTTCAAAAAAATGTTTCATTGAAGGAAGTTCTTCTAGTCCTATTGAATATTTTACCCACCATCTTTACGTTCTCTATTCCCATGGCGACGCTGCTGGGGATCTTAATTTGCTTTGGGCGGCTTTCTGCTGACAATGAGATCACGGCGATGCGTTCGAGCGGAATTAGCATCCGATATCTACTGATACCCGTCCTTTTTTTTGCGACGTTGAGCTGGGTTGCGGCTCTGGTTAACGCAACTTATCTTCAGCCGAATGCCAATTACCAGCTCCGGCAGTTGCGCAATGACATTGGTCTTAAATCCATCAGCAGCGCCATACGGACCGGAGTCTTTGAGGAGAGTTTTTCCGATCGAGTCCTCTACGTTCGCGACGCTTCACCGGATAAATCCATTTGGAGAGGAATTTTTCTGGCAGATATTTCCAACAGGGACCAACCCAAAATCACCCTGGCCAAAACGGGCTACCTTAGTAACTACGTCGAGCAAAGAAAACTGCAATTGCACCTTTCCAATGGTGCGACTCATTCGGTTTCCAACAAGACTCAGGGAGTCTATGACCTGATCACTTTCAACCAGACCGACATTCCCATTGCCTCCATGAACGGGCCGGTCGAAGATACTGGACCGAAGAAGATTCTAGAGATGAACACTCTTGAGCTTTACAGAAAGGTGAAGACGATCCGAGAGCCTGTTAATGGAATTAGGTCGGAAAGGAGAGATGCCATCATTGAAATAAGCAAGCGATTGGCACTCCCTTTTTGCGTCTTTATTTTCTCTGTCCTTGGAATTCCTCTGGGGATCATTAGCAGACGCGGTGGGAAATCCTATGGGTTTGTGGTGAGCCTGGCAATCTTTCTCACCTATTTTCTCCTGCTCTCATTTGGTGAAAGCTTTGCGAGAAATGGACGG
>JBGOVH010000178.1:0-5773 GCA_041478005.1 Terriglobia bacterium
CTCCAAATCCCGCATCACCTGAGGTGGCAAAGCTGCTGAGGAGGAGCGGATGAAACGCAGCTGACCCTCGCCGAGATCCAGTTGTTGTGAAGACGCCCTTGCCAGGATGGCTTGATGCATAGTGGGGACAGCTGTGTACCAGGTAGGTTTGAAAGTATCCAGCCAATCGAAAAACAACGGGGCATTAAAGCCCGGTGTACAGACTACGCTTCCACCGGCGGCAAGGCTGGCCAGCACAGCCGCTAGGAGACCGTGGATGTGGAACAGGGGCATCACGTTGAGGCAACGATCGTCAGGTGCAAGATCCAGGGTTTTTTGAATCTGTTGTGCAGAGGCGCTGAGATTCTTATGGGTAAGGGGCACAATCTTGGGTCGGGAGGTGGTTCCCGAGGTGTGTAAAACAAGCGCGATGTCGTCTGCCTGGGCAAGTCCATCGTCACACTCGGACCCAACGGAATTGCCGCTAAGCTGGAAGGTCCCCGCGCTGGCAGCCGAATCTGGCAGGAGTTCAATCACAGGAATCCCGCAGGAGGCAGCCGCGGAACGGGCTGGCGATTCTACGTCACCTTGGAGGATGACGGCCTTAACATGGAGATCGGTGAAATAGAACTCGAACTCGCTTGCCCGATAAGAAGGGTTCAAGGGGGCGCAGGCGGAACAACAGGCCACCGAAAGAAACGCCACTGCGACCTCTGGTCCGTTTGGCAAGACCAATGCGACCCGGTCCCTCTTGCCGACTCCGAGCTTCTTCAGCGTCTGAATGGTTTTCTGTACCATGTCGCCAAGGCCCGCATAAGAAAGCGGGGGGCGACCAGGGGTCAAGATTGCCGGCACGCCAGGCTTCTGCGCAATCTGCTCGCGGAGCATGTCGAAAATGGTTTGGCAATTTTCATGTCGTCTTGAGATTTCAGCCCCCGGAGACCCGGTCCGGCCGTTGGTCTGATCAAGCTGGAAATTAGCAATGCGTTCAGCAGGGTCACTCACAACGCTCTCCAAGAGAGTCTGAAAATGTCGTCCCATCCGCCGAATCGTTGATGATTCAAACAAGTCAGCATCGTAAGCCCAGACTCCTTCAACTCCCTCCGCCTTTTCGCTAACGGAAAGTGTCAGATCGAATTTGGATGTTGTGTTCTCAATCTCCACCATCTCAACTGTCAGGCCCTTCAATTCCAGCGTGCTCCTTGGCGCGCTTTGCAACACAAACATGACCTGAACCAGCGGATTTCGGCTCAAATCTCTTTTCGTAAGCAATTCCTCCACCAACTTATCAAATGGGAAGTCCTGGTGCTCATAGGCTCCCAGTGCCACTTTTTTCACCCGCTTCAGCAGCTCCCGGAAACTCGGATCCCCACTGAGATCAGTTTGCAGCGACAGCGTGTTGACGAAGAAACCGATCAATTCCTCCAGTTCCCCGCGATTCCGCCCTGCTATCGGCGTGCCGACAATGATGTGTTCCTGCCCGCTATAACGATACAGTAGCGTCTGAAAAGCCGCCAGCAACGACATGAACAAAGTCACGCCCTCTGTTCGACTCAGAGTTCTCAGCCTGTTAGTCAAATCCTTGGTTAACCTAAACGGTTGCCGGGCTCCCCTGTGCCTCTGGACTACCGGTCGCGGCCGGTCCCCAGGCAGTTCCAGCACCTGTGGGACTCCAGCCAACTGCCCTTTCCAGTAGCGCAGCTGTTTTTCCAAAACCTGCCCTTGCAGCCATTCTCGCTGCCACATTGCGTAGTCGGCATACTGTATTTTGAGGTCTTCGAGGGGGCTCTCCTTTTGCCTCCGGAAAGCCTCATACAGTACGTTCAACTCCCGACAGAGGATTGCCTCCGACCAGCCGTCGGAGGCAATGTGATGAATCGCCAATACCAGGACCCACTGCTGCTCCGCCTCCCGGATCAGCTTCCCACGCAGCATCAAATCCCGGCTCAGATCAAATCCTCTCGCAGATTCCTCCTTCAAGAGTCGCTTTGTCTCTTCCTCGCGTTTCCTCACGTCCCATTCTCTTAAATCATCAACTGCTAGCTCTGTTTTCCAGATCTCTCCAACCACTTGTACCGGTTCTCCTCCCTTCATCAAGAACCGAGTGCGCAGCGCCTCGTGCCGCCTCACCACCTCTGCCAAGGCACTCTCCAGTGTCCCCACGTCCAATTCCCCTCGCAGACGGGCAGCCAATGTCATGTTGTACCATCCACTGCCCGGCTCCAACTGATCCAGAAACCACAACCGTTGCTGAGCAAAGGATAGTGGCAAATGCCCTTCGCGTGGAACCGGCAAGATCGGTGGGGCAGACCACCCCTGTTCGCCTTGTTGCACTATTTCCATGGCGTCCGCTAAGCCCGCCACCGTCGGCGCCTCAAACAAGGCCCGCAGCGGTAGCTCCACCCGAAAAGTCTCTCGCACCCGGGACATCACCTGTGTCGCCAGCAACGAATGGCCCCCCAGTTCGAAAAAGTTGTCTTGGACACCAATCTGGCTCAGCCCAAGCAGTTGACACCAGATGCCGGCCACTAGTTCCTCGGTCAGCGTGCGAGGGGAAACGAAGTCGCTTCCCAACTCCGTCCGTTTCGAGGCATGTGCCGATAATGCTTTTCGATCTACTTTGCCGTTAGGTGTCAATGGCAACCCATCGAGGAAAACGAAACTCGAAGGGACCATGTAGTCTGGAAGCTTCTGCCTTAGAAAGCTGCGCAGCTCACTTCCCGTGGAAGTTTGTCCTTGTTTCGGAACCACATAGGCCGCCAGGCGCTTTTCTCCTGGCTCGTCCTCCCGCATCATGACCACAGCCTGTCGGACGACAGGGTGCTGGCTTAGGGCTGTCTCAATCTCTTCCAGTTCGATACGGAACCCGCGAAGTTTGATCTGAAAGTCCTTTCTGCCCGCGAACTCAACACTGCCATTCGGCAATAAACGCCCCATATCGCCCGTTCTATAGACTCGCCGGTCGTAACCTTCGGGATCGGGTAAGAACGCCTTGCTTGTGATTTCCGGTTTTCTCCAATAGCCGGTTGCGAGATAAGCGCTACGTATCGCAACTTCACCGTACACGACTGCGTCTTCGCCGTCTTCGTTGAGCAAGAGAATTTCAGTGCCCTCGACGGGATAACCAACCGGGACGCTGTTGCGAATGGTCTTTGTTTCGACATTAATAAAATACTGAAGCGCTAGAGTGGACTCGGTGGGGCCCAGGCCATTGATGAAAATGCAATCCTTGGTGAAATGACGCCGATATAGTTCTACATCTCGTTTCACAACTTCCTCTCCACCCAGTACCACTAATCGCATCTTAGGGAACATTTCTGTATCGTGAAGAGTACCCAAAAAATAGCGATATACAGTTGGGGTCGAATGATAAACGGTAATTTCCTGAGTTTTGAGCCACACGGCCAGATCGCTCCAGCCCTGCTCCTTCAAGTTGAAGAGGCAGAGGGTAGCGCCATTGAGCAATGCCCCATAAATATCCATCACCGCCGCGTCAAAGCCGTAAGAAGACAGGAGAGTCAAGCGGTCCTCGGCATTTATTTGGAGATTGTTGGTGTAATTTCGGATGTGGTGCAGGACGTTCCGATGCTTCTGCACGACTCCTTTGGGTTGCCCCGTCGATCCCGAGGTGTAGAGAACGTATGCGACAGCATCTGCCCGTACCGCAGTGCCAGAATCCTGGTCTATGGGAAGATCCGGCAGGTCGTCAAGTTGGATGATCGGCATACGATCTTGAGCCAGTTGATTCGCCAACTCCCGAGTCTCGCTGTTTGAAACCACAGCACTCGCCTGCGAATCTTGCAACATATAAAGTAGTCTTTCATTTGGGTAGGAAGGGTCCAGCGGCACATACGCCTTGCCACTTTTCAGCACGCCGAGCAATGCCGCGATCATCGGAACATCATGCCCGAGAAGAAGAGCAATTCGCTCTTCGCCTTGGCCCCGTATTCCCACAAGCGCTTGTCTCACTCGATTCGCTTCGCGATTCAACTCCGCGTAAGTCCATTGATAGCGCCTCGTTTTGACCGCGATCCGGGATGGGTGCTGCTTCACCTGCTGTTCAAAGCGCGCGGGAATTGAAAGTTCGATTTCCTCTTTCCGAAATGGGAGGAATGTGTTCCAAGGACGAAGGATGTTGTGATGACTGGCTAGCCGGTCCCGCTCGGCTTCGTCTAAGATCGGCAACTTGGACAGCCGCTGATCGGGATTGGCAGCGACGCCAGAGAGCAAGGCCCGCAAGCTGCCGGCAAATTGACGCATCGTGGCTTCTTCGAATAAGTCCGTGGCGTAGACCAGATCAAGCTGCAGGCCTTGTTGCGTTTCTCGAGCGTACAAAGTTAGATCGAATTTCGCATCTAACTCGGCACTGGGCAGAGGCTCAACCCCCAGTCCATCGAGTTCCAGTTTAGTGTCCGGAAGATTGAGGAGATTTAACATAACCTGAAATATCGGCGAATGGCTCAACGTCCTCTCCGGTTGCAGCTCCTCGACGAGCTTTTCGAAGGGGAGATCCTGATGGGAGATGGCCTCCACAACTACAGGACGTAAGCGGGTTACCAGTTCCCGAAAGCTCGGGTTTCCGGACAGATCCGCGCGAAGAGGAAGCGTGTTGAGGAAAAACCCAATTAGTTTCTCCGTATCGAGCGAATTCCGTCCTGCAATGGGCGATCCAATGACAAAGTCAGTCTGGGCCGTGTAGCGATGGAGGACTGCACTAAATGCGGCCAATAGGGTAGTAAACAAAGTCGTGTGTTCTTGTTGTCCCAGGGCATTGAGAGAATCTGCAATGCTCTTTGGCAGCAAAATACTCTCACGCGCGCCTCGAGAGGCTCCCATGGTGGTACGGGTATGATCGACCGGCAGCTCGATCATTGGCAGATTGCCTTGTAGCTGCTTTGTCCAATAGGCCAGCTCTGATTCGAGTGCTTCGCCTTGCATCTTCTGTCTCTGCCAGAGCGAAAAATCTGCGTACTGGATGGGCAACTCCGCAAGCGGCGACGCCTTTCCTGCAGAATAGGCTTTGTAAAGTGTCGCCAACTCCTCCAATAGAATCACAAGTGACCACTCGTCTGAAGCGATATGATGCAGCGTGAGGACCAGGATGTGCTCAGCTTGCCCCAAACGCAACAAACATGCTCTTAGCATGCAGTCAGTAGATAAATCAAAGGGGCGGTTCAGCTCCGTATCCACCAGCTGGCGCGACTTGATTTCGCGCTCCACGATTGGGATGGCTTCAAGATCCATCACTCTCAAAGCGAGCTCGTTGGGGGGTGTAACCACTTGGACCGGATTTCCATTCACGGACCGAAATACCGTTCGTAATGCTTCGTGGCGTCGAACGATCTCACTCAAACTGCGTTCCAAGGCAGGGTGGTGAAGAAACCCGTTGAGTCGAAAAACAGCGGGAACATTGTAGGCGCTGCTGCCGGGCTCCAATTGGTCGAAGAACCACAATCGTTGCTGAGCAAAGGATAACGGAAGAGCAGTATCGGCTTCCCTTGGAGCAGGGCTCCAAGGTGAACGAGACAGTAAGCCGCTCCGTTCCCCGGGACTCAGTTTCGCAGCCGTGGTACCGGCAATGGCAAGGGCCAGGCCTTCGATGGTGGGAATCTCAAACAAGACACGCAAGGGTATTTCCACCTGGAAGGCTTCCCGTGCTCGCGACATCACTCGCGTTGCCAGCAACGAGTGGCCCCCCAACTCAAAGAAGTTGTCCTGAATCCCCACACGTTTCAGCCTCAGAACTTCACACCAGATCTCTGCCAGCACCTCCTCTGTTGGTGTGCGTGGAGCC
>JBGOVH010000494.1:0-3223 GCA_041478005.1 Terriglobia bacterium
ATCACGTATTATCCGTCCCCCTGCCCGTAAACGACATCACTCGAGCCCTGGGAAAATTACCGGCCATTATGCAGAACACCGTGGCCACGGGGGCAGCATTATTCTTCTTGGGTTTAGAATTTGACACGGTTGCGGGAGTGTTGGGTGACACGTTTAGTCACAAGGGGCAGACTGTTGTAGACCAAAACGTTCAAGTGGCTCGCGCCGGGTTCGATTACGCGAAAGAGAAGTTTGTTCCGCTTGGATATAGATGGAATTTCTCGAAAATCCGCAGGCCCTTCATCACAGGCAATGAAGCAATCAGCCTTGGCGCCGTTACGGCGGGATGCAAATTTTATTCTGCCTATCCCATGACCCCGGCTTCGTCCATTCTTCACTGGATGGTGTCTCACGCCGATCGTTGTGGGATCTTGGTGAAGCAGTGCGAAGATGAAATTGCCGTTGTCAATATGGCCATTGGCGCCGGTCATGCTGGCGTGCGGGCCATGTGCGGCACCTCAGGCGGCGGCTTTGCCCTGATGACCGAAGCGATTGGCCTGGCAGGCATGATTGAAGCCCCCGTGGTCATCGTAACGGTCCAGAGGGGTGGGCCGTCTACCGGAATTCCCACCAAGACTGAGCAGGCTGACTTGAACCAGGCCATGGGAGCTTCTCAGGGAGATTTTCCGCGGATTATCATTGCTCCCTCTGATCCGACGGATGCTTTTGACACCACGGTCGAAGCTTTTAACCTGGCAGAAAAATACCAGTTGCCTGTCATCATCATCTCGGATCTGCTTCTCTCAGAGCATCCGGAAACTATCGAAGCCCATGCACTCAAGCATGATGTCCAGATCGAGAGAGGAGAGCTGGTCACTGAATGGCCTGCGGGTAACGGTAACTACAAACGTTACGCCTTTACTCCTTCTGGAATTTCGCCTCGGGCTTTACCGGGGACTGAAAACACCGTTTATGTAGCGGGCAGCGATGACCACGATGAAGAAGGAATATTGATCAGCGATGTCTTTACTAGCCCCCCCGTCCGCCGCAAGATTCAAGAAAAGCGGATGGTGAAAGTGGAGAGAGCACTGGAGGATTTAGATCTTCCTAAATTAGAAGGGCCAGAAGATGCTGAAGTGACCCTTGTAGGTTGGGGATCGACCAAGGGCGTCATCAAAGAAGCTGCCGAGATATTGCGGACTGATGGCATTTCTGCCAATCAGCTTCACTTCAAATACCTCCATCCCTTTCACTCCAAAGAAGCGCTGCGAATCCTCGAAAAATGCAAAAGGACCATTTGCGTGGAATGCAATTATTCGGCTCAGTTTGCCCGTCACTTAAGAGCTGAAAGCGGATTCAGCATTAAGGACACCGTCTTGAAATACGATGGCGAGCCTATGGAACCCGCTTATATCGTGAAAGGTGTCAAAGCGATATTGGCTGGAA
The DNA here is from genome assembly GCA_041478005.1 of Terriglobia bacterium. Classification (GTDB taxonomy): domain Bacteria; phylum Acidobacteriota; class Terriglobia; order Versatilivoradales; family Versatilivoraceae; genus JBGOVH01. The sequence continues at coordinate 1,426 of JBGOVH010000494.1, forward strand.
AACCTCTCTCCTTGGAAGTCACTCAGGAAGACGCCCGGGAAATGGCCTATCACTACATCCGTTCACGTCTGGGTGATTCCTTGCGGCCTGGCTCCATGACACGTAATGAAAATGGAAATGGCTCGGAACCCACCTGGCATATTGAGCTGGTTACAAGGGACAAAGGTGAAAGACGTGGGGATCTGATCATTGGAGTCGAAACAGGTTCAACCTATTCCTGGCAACCTGTGAGCACTGTCAGCAAAAGGCAGGAGGCATAGAGCGAAGGGCACAGAGCATAGGGCAAAGAAGCCCTGAGCTTTTGGTTTTGAAAAGAGTTCAAAAGTCTGATTCTTAATATTCTTGGAGGCAAACGAAAGGAGTTCGCGAAGTTATGGCTACAGTTCTTGAACTGCCTATTGCAAGTTATGAAAGTGTGGTGGATCCGGATTGGTGTCCGGGTTGCGGGGATTTTGGGGTTCTGAAAAGTTTGAAAATGGCTGCTGGCAAACTCGGGATTAAACCCAAGGACTTATTTGTTGTCTCTGGCATTGGTTGTTCCTCAAACCTGCCTGGCTTCATTCATGCTTACGGGGTGCACAGCCTGCATGGCCGAGCTGTGGCAGTAGCCTCTGGGGTTAAGCTTGCCAATCATGACCTGCATGTGGTCATCACCGGTGGAGATGGAGATGGCTATGGCATCGGAATTGGCCACTTCATTCACGCCATGCGGCGTAATCTAGACCTAACCTACATCGTGATGAACAACCAGATTTATGGACTCACTACCGGACAGGCTTCCCCTACTACCATGAAAGACGTGCGGACGAAATCGACTCCTCGCGGGAATGTGGAACACCCTATCAATCCTATTGCGCTGGCGCTCGTTTCAGGCGCTACTTACATCTCGCGTGCCTTTTCGGGCGAGCCCAATCACATGGCTGATGTCATGGCCGGAGCTATTGCTCATCGGGGCTTTGCCCTCGTGGATGTTTTCAGCCCCTGTGTGACCTACAATATGATAAATACCTATCCTTGGTTCAAGCAGCGGGTCTATAAGCTAGAGAGTGAGACGGGTTACGATGTCACCGATTATGACCGGGCAATTGACAAGGCCTTTGAATGGGGGGACCGAATTCCCATCGGGCTATTCTATAAAGGGGACCAAGCGATCTATGAGGATAGCGAGCCCGCGCTCAAAAAGGGACCTTTAGTCCACCAGTCGCTCGGAATGAACCAGGAGCTCTTTGAGGACTTAATAGAGGAGTTCGTATAGTTTGGTTTTTGCATGGATTGGAAAAGAACCACGAAGACACTGAGACATAGAGAAGAGGGCCATCATTTGGACATTGCCCTCCTCGTATTCATCCCTGGTCATCTGCGTCCAAAAAAGTTTCTCTTGAAGCTGTCTCACAGCTTCAACTCCGCGTCTCTGTGCCTATTTTGGGGCCACCGGCCTCGTGGGTGATCGACTAAGGTTGTAATACCACTTTCAGCACTTCCGATTTCTGGGCTAATTGGAATGCGTCCAAGGCTTGACTCAACGGCAGCGTGGCGCTCACCAGGCGACGCGGGTCGATCCTCTTGGACTCCAATAATTCCAGCGCAACCTCGAACCTTCCGCAGCGTGAACCCATCACGGTAATTTCATCCACTACGATCGGCGCTGGATTAAACGCGATCTGATCATGGAACGTCGATTTCAAGACAATCGTGCCTCTCGGTCTGATGAGCCTTAGGGCTAGGTCCCAGCCCTTTGGAGAACCTGTTACTTCTACAAGCACATCAAACCCTCGGGAAAATTCCGAAGCATCTTTCA
>JBGOVH010000375.1:0-4001 GCA_041478005.1 Terriglobia bacterium
CAGCGTGTGGGACGGATTGCAGCAAGCCGGAGTGTTTGCCCGGTCGGCACTGGGCCAGGATCTCGTCGTCATCGGTACGTACTACGGGACTGCAGAGGGATTCCCGCAGGCGAACCACGTTCTGCCGCCAAATCCGGGCACTATGGACGGTCTGCTCGCATCCTTGGGCTCGCCGGCTTACCTGATCGATCTCCGGGAACTGCCGAAAGCGGGGCCGCTGGCGGACTGGTTCCGTCGCCCCCATGAAGTTCGCGATAGCCTCGATGGGATTAACCTCGTTCGACCGTTGGAAGCCTACGACGCTATCCTGTACATACAGCAACTCACCCCATCGCGACGGCCGTGAGCTATTTTTAGCCATACGGTAAACAGAAGCCTTTCTGCATGTTGAACAGAGAATCGTGAACAGCAATCCGATGAGACACATCAGCAAAGGAAGAATTCGCGATGGAAGCATACGTTTTGACTCGCCGCCAGTTACTCCGCTAATGTGGAACCACCGGTGCATCATGTTTGTTTGGAGAAGCAATGAGGGCAGGTGAAAGCTTGGTACCCGCAAGCACTGCTGTGGATCATTTGCTGCTCGGTGTCGCTAATCTCGATCGGGGAATGGCGTGGGTTGAGAGGATGACTGGAGTGAAAGCCGTTATTGGCGGAAGCCACCCCGGTGTCGGCACTCAGAACGCGCTTATCTCGCTCGGCGGCAGGCAATATCTTGAAATCATTGCGCCCGACCCGGTGCAAACGGCTTACAACTTTCCGATTGATGTCCGAACGCTCACCGAGCCTCGATTGATCACGTGGGCGGCCGTGACAACTGATGTTAACGTAACTGCGAAGAACGCTCGCGAAGTCAGTCGTCAAATCTTCGGCCCTCGAGACGGTTCTCGTGCAAGACCCGATGGAAAGGTGCTCAAGTGGAAGACTCTCGGAGTGCTGAACAAATTCGGCCTACAGGGCATTGAGCCGATTCCGTTCTTCATCGAATGGGCTGCCGATTCGTTGCATCCATCGCAGGATTCGCCACTAGGTTGCGAGCTTCAATCGTTTGAAATTGAACACCCGAATCGTGCAGACGTAATTGACGTGCTGAAGAAGCTCGGCATCGAAGCGAAAGTAAAGCAGGCAAAAAGCGTCAGACTCACAGCAACGCTCAAGTCGCCGAAAGGCAAAGTGGAATTGAGTTGAGAGGAGCATGTCACACGGCACACACAATACAACGCAACAACACCCGTTCTCGGCATGGGGCTGGGTTGGTCTGTATTCGCCGAGGTGACTGCAGCTCGGTCTGGACTTCACATGAGTTTTTTGACCATACGGGCTGTGTCAGCCGGCTTTAAGCTGGTGCCTCTCCTTGTTCAACGAGCGGAGCCGGTACTTTAGCAGAAATCAATATCACATCATCTGATCTTTTCGAGGAGATTTCTGATCTCGTCTACCGAGAGAGTGGAGGAGGGATGTTCTGTGGCGAGTTGAATGGCGCGTTCATAAGCAGAGATGGCTTCGACCTTTCTCTTTTGGCGTTGGTAGAGCTGTCCCAGGAAATACCAAGGCGCAGCCAGAGACGGATCTGCTTCCGTCGCCCGGCGATAGCCGAGTTCCGCCTCTGCAAGCCGGTTTCGCTCCAGGTACAGACTAGCAAGATTAAGTTGCGGCAACACCCATTTGGGATTCAGTTGAACGGCTTGTTGATAGTAATATTCCGCGCTGGCGTCATCACCCGCTCTTGCCTGGAGCCTTGCCAGCTCATAAAAAGGGAGAGGCCACTGCGAGTCATTCTGAAATGCTTCTCGGAATGCAGACAAAGCTTCTGCGTCGGTCTTCTTGAAAACGGCGCGCCTGCCGACCGCATAGGCTCGCCGGGCCCGGAGTGAATTATCCTGTGGATCCAAATCAGCCGCCCATTCGTAGATTCGAACTAACTGGTTGATCTCAGACTCTGTAAGATCGGATCCCTTATACATCTTCGTTAGGAAGGTATCCCCTTCTTGTGAGAGTTTGGGCAGGACCTCACGGCTGAGCTTGTCCCTGGTTACAGGGCTGAGACCCTCGGCCTTGAGAGGTTGGAAAAGATCATAGGCGGATGACCCCTCCGGCCACACCAAGTGCCCGCTGTTTGCAGCTCTAGCAATTCGTGCTTCGATCGAGCCAAAGCGGTTCCACGCGATGAAGGCTGCGACCCCGGCTATCACCAGTGCAGCACCAAGTATAAAGATCCGGCTCGAGGATCCAGGCTTTGATGAACCTGCAAACGGCTCAAAATCAAACGAGGATTTCGATGAAGGCGGGTTTTCTGCCGCTTCACTGGCAGACTCAGGACTCGCAGCTGCCCTCTCGGATGTATTCGTTGGAGGAGGGGCTTGCTGCGACTCAGGCACGGTTGAGTTGAGGTCTGGTGCTGAAACAGGTTTCGCCGTCGTTGAATCGAGAGGAATCCGAGTGCCCATGAAGAGGAAAGTTTCGTCATCAGCGGCTTTAGGGGTTTTTGGAGTGCCTTCGGGTTTTCGCTTCGACTCAACCATGTCTTTCTACACCGAACGGGATCCTAAGATAGCCACAGGAAGCATTCTGCTAATCTCTCCATTATTCTCAATCAAGCAAGATCATTGGTCAATTAATTTTAGGACGCCGCTTGCGGGGCTAAGGAGCCTCGACCCTTTACTGAGGCGAGTCGCAGCAATGCTAGCAAGGGAGTTAAAAGAACGAACTCTGACTTCCGTGCAAACAACCTCTGAAAACAGACGACGGGCTTTCTGCAGGAAGGGTCTAAAGAGCTGTTCCTTGCCGCGGACGATCGTGCATCATGTCCCAGTCCCTATGAAAACTTATCTATGGAAGTCTGCAGCGGCTTTCGTGCGGGTCCTGATTGATCGCCCTGCGATTGCGAATTGTTCTTCCGGTGGTGGGTGAATCGGTTGTCTGAGACTGCACCGGATGTTTTTCTCTTCCACAGTGTCGCACTGCACTTTGAAGGGTGGCCTGCCTTGCGCGCCGCGTCTCCTGGGACACCCTCCTCCCATCCTTCCTCCACCTGGTGCTTTTTCCCCTTCGCCGGCGAAATCCCCCCAGGATCCCTTGGGGATCTCCAACTGGCGACCGGAAGATTTAGCGAGAGCCTCGACCGCCAGTCTTCATGACAACCTGTTTTGGGTTGGAAGACTGCTTGACGTTCAGCGTTTCCTTCCGGTGATTTTCAACTCTCGATTAACTTTTCGAGCTTCGAGTAAATCGTCGGCATCGATGTCAATGGTGTTGGGGAGGAGTTTCAAACGGGGCCGCACTTCGATCAGGAATTGTAAAGTTTGTATATTCAATCTACAGCTAATTTCCCAAGCTGGACGTCGCGGGTTCGATCCCCGTCTCCCGCTCCATCTTTTCAATAACTTACAAGAAACTCTGTTTTCGCTGTACTCCAAAATACTCCATTAAGCGTTCAACAGCACTGATTCGAGCGTGTCTATGGCGAATTGATGTATTGACCGATCCTACCGGTGAACGCGCTGCCAAGTGAGGCGAGTCATACTGGCGGAGAGCAACTGGTGGCAGTGAAAGGACCAGATCAGCCAACCGCGCCGCGTTTACAAGCTCAAACAGCGACTGGTTTCATTGGAAGTGCAGTTTGCCGATGTCCGCCGGATACTACAGGGGGAACAAGTCTTTGGAGAATCAGGCAGCCATCGGTGTGTGATACAGGCCTCGACAGTGGCATTGCCATCCATAGGAATGGAGATTGGCGACTGGTCGCGGCATAGGCGCGTCTTGGTCAGGCGTTCGCCCTTCCAGGGCAGTGTGCGGTTGTTTTTTGAAGATAAGCCGGTCTTTGACGGTGAATTAATTAACATCATCGCCGCAACTGTTTTCGGGGACAGTAGAATCTGGTAGGATGAGTTCGCGAAGACGGAAACAGAAGAGCCAAGTTGTTGGAGCAAGCGGGATCGTTTTATAGGCCGCCCCAGATGCAGGATCTCCAAGTCAGTGTGAAAGTCATCCTGCCATGATCG
>JBGOVH010000188.1:0-5614 GCA_041478005.1 Terriglobia bacterium
ACTCAAAGATTTTGAATTGGTGCGCATGCCGAGGCTTTCGGTGATGCCAGTACCCGAGAGTATCTGGAAGCTTCTTGGTGAAATGGCTGGACAATGAGCGAAAAATTAAACCGCGAAGACGCGAAGGTCGCGAAGAAGGAACCACGGGGGGCACGGGGAAAAACTGGATAGGTAAGCTTTAACCTGGATTTCAAGGCACCGAGGCACGAAGAAGAGAAAGCAAGAACAGTCCTGGTTGGACATGAAGGCAATCTTGGGCCGAATCGCTCTGGGTAGACCAAAAGTCTGCGTTGCAGGAAAGGTGATCCAAGCGAATTATGAAGTAGTTGAATCTTGCGGTTCTTCTTGGTGTCTTTGTGTCTTGGTGGTCAAAAAATGCGGTTTAATTTCCACTCAAGATCACTCTTTATCAAGTTTTCTGGTCAGCCCTGATAACAAAGTCATGAGTCTCACAATTATTCCCCGTGTCCCCCCGTGGTCTGATTTTCCCTTTGAAAATCCGTCCTAATATAGAGTTCTCGCCAGACGTTTCCGATACTCCTCAGACAATTCACTCCTTTCGCCTACCAGGCTGAAGATAGCTAGCATGGCTTTTCGTGGCGCTTCATCCCGAAAGTGTTTGTTTTTGGCCACGATAGTGAGGAATTCTTCTAGAGCCTGTTCATACTTACCTTCGGATGCAAAACAAGAGGCCAAGCCGAAGCGAGCGTCCAGGTTTTTTGGATCCTGCTCAATCTTCGCTCTGCAAGCGGCCATGCCTCCAGCCTGCTGGCACTCTGTCTGGAAGGTCAAGACTTCCCTCAGGAGGGTTGCTGGTTCATACTCATCGGAACCTAGCCGAATCGCATCGATATGAGGCTCTGCTTCCTTTCCGCGGCCAGAGCCAAGTAGTAGCTTTGCCAGAGCCAGATGGGATGGAGTGTGGCTTGGGTCGAGCTTCAAGATCTCCAGATAGAGCTTCTCCGCATCTCTATTCTTTCCAGCCTGCCGAGTGTGTTCTGCGACGGTAAATAGTTTTTCCACTTCACTGGGACAGTACGGGGCAAGAAATTTACGTATGGCAGTTTCCGGATACGCACCAACGAACTGATCGACTGCCTGGCCATCTTTGAAAAGCATGACGTTTGGAATGCTCTGTATCCCATACTCCATAGCCAACTTTGGATTTTCTTCTGTGTTGATTTTCGCCAGGACAAACGCACCCCCGTACTCCTGGGCTAGCTTCTCCAGAACTGGTCCCAGAACTCGGCAGGGACCACACCACGCCGCCCAAAAATCCACCAGGACGGGAACCCTGGCGGAAGCTTCGATCACTTCTGTTTGAAAGGAATGTTCCGTTACTGCCTTAGCGTAATTGTCTTTGGTACTTGCCATTGAAAAGTTCCCCTCCAAAAAAGCTCAAAAAAGGATTACCCCAGAGATCGCAGGTATGTCCTCGTCGTTCTCTGCAGTGAGATAACGATGTTCGAGTGATTTTCTCGTTTGTTTCTCAAGGGCTCGTCTTGGCGCCAGCCTCTCACAGATTCTTCTGCAAAAAGTTTAGCACAGCTTTCTGATATTCTTTGGGGTTGCTCCGGTATGCCCCCCCGTGGCGAGCGCCCTCTATGATAAGCAGCTCTTTGTCGGGGCTGGGAGAAGCCGCATAAAGAGTTTTGGCCACTTCGGGGGGCATTCGAATATCAGCCCCACCTGCAATGAAAAGAATAGGCCGGGGGCCAATTTCTTTCACCACTCTTCGCAGATCAAAATCCTCCATTCGAAAACCTAGACGCCATGATGTGATCCAAAGAATCTCATCCGTAATAGGGAACCTGGGCAGCTTCAAGAACATCTTGGCGTGGTGAACAATCGTATCTTCAAAGGAGAGAAATGAGCTGTCGGAAATAATGGCTTGGATACTTGGATTTCGAGCGGATTCCAGCAAGGCTGCCGATGCCCCCATCGAAACTCCCCATAGAACCAGACGGTCTCCAAAGCCTTGCCGCGTTTCGAGAAACCGAACGGAGGCTCCCACATCACGACTCTCATAATATCCCATTGAAGAGATCTTTCCCCCACTCACACCATGATGCCGGAAATCAAAGATGAGCGCGTTATAGTTATTTTGAGCCAGAAATACTGCTCTGCTCAGCATTTCGGCACGAGAACGGTTCAGACCATGACAAAGAATTACTGTGCCACGCGGCCTTGCGGACGGAGGATCTTCAGAAGATGGCGCGGGTTGTCGGGCGGGGAGATACCAGCCGCGAATTGTGATCCCAGGGTCCGATTCAAACTGTACCTCTTCATATCGAACTCCCAGATCGGTGGGTGTTTTGCCATTGTCAGGGTCAGGAAATCGAAAAGTGCCATTAATAATCAACCAGGACAAAGCAAAGGGAACGAAAACCAGGAAAAAAAGCAGGATCAAAATTCCAATTCCAATGCTGATTCTTTTTAGCCATCTGACCCAACGCTTACCAGACATAATCTTGGGATATACCATCGATTTTTGTAGTGTTTCAATTAGGCCATTAGCCAGCATGAAGTTTTACAGATAATCGGCATCTCATGCCAGTACTTTCGGTTGATCTTCAAAGGATTAATGAGGACCGATTCGACGGCACGAGCGCTGGAGCGATCCTTTCGTTTCTCATTTCAGGCCTATTTCGCCCTGATGATTTCTCTAATCGAGAACAAGAAAAGGAAAGTATTCACGGTAAAGACCAGGATCGCCCGGATTGACCGATCTTGTCTTGTCGGATGCTGCGCCAAATGGTAATATTAATTAGTTTTTAATGCGGTCAAGAAATATGCAGAAACTTCCGATAACGATCTTATGAAACACTGTGCATTGAGATTCCTTATTATCACCATAATTTTTGCCATTAATGCATCGTTTTTACAGGCCGATCCCTCTGTGTTCTCCTACGATGGCCATACTCTGAACCTTACGACGGAGAATGGGTCTATTGGTCAGGTACTGGATCTACTTAATAAAAAGACCGGTCTGGAATTTGACGTTCCAGGAGAGTTTAAGACGCTCCGCTTGCCCTTGGTTGAAATTAGAGGATTGACCGTAAAAGCTGCGCTTTTGAAAGTTCTGGAGGGTAGCAATTATGACTACATCCTCGTGTCCGGACCGGGGGACCCAGAAAAAGTCCTGAGACTTTTAGTGACAGGCAAGTCAACCAGAATTGCTGCTAGTGCTGTTGCCTCAGCGGCTCCTAACCGCCAAATGAATCGGCAAATCATGGAAGATCCGTTCGGGGGAGGTGGAGACTATAATGCAGATGATGTCTCTAATGTACAAAGCGAACCTCCTGTCATTAATGCAGCTCCGGCTCAAAATGTCCCCCCGCAGGGAGCGGGCGCCAACATGTTAGGAGTTCAGCCTGCAACGAGTGCTCCCAACCCTTACCAGCCCGTGCAGCCAGGTGTTGCGCCTCAGCTACCGCAAGGTCAGCCCCAAGGATTCCCACCATTTACCCCCTTAAACGATCCTAACAAAGGGAAGTCACCTTACTAATGAGCCTGGAAATCTTCCATAGTGCCCACGCTACAATAACCTCGATGAAGTTTGATGTTTCTTGTCTATGGATGAAAAATTAGCCAGCCTCAATCGTAAGGCTTATCATAACTACCAAATCCTGGAAACCTTTGAAGCTGGCATGGTGCTAACAGGGACTGAAGTCAAGTCTATCCGGGAAGGTAGAATAAACCTAAAAGACAGTTTCGGCTTAGTCAAGAACGGTGAAGTCTGGCTTTTGAACTGCCATATCAGTCCTTATAGTCATGGCAATCGAATGAACCATGACCCGTTAAGAACCCGAAAACTCTTGCTTCATCGAAGCGAAATTCGGAAACTTGTCGGAAAAACCACGGAGCGCGGACTGACCTTGGTTCCAATTAAGGTCTATTTTCACAAAGGGCGCGCCAAGTGTGCGATTGCCTTGGCGAAAGGCAAGAACCTCTTTGATAAGCGCGAGACTGAAAAGCGGAAGACCGCTGACAAAGAAGCACGTCAGGCGATGAAAGAGCAACGGTAGCAAGGTCTCTCATGGCTGGAAATATCGAACTAAAAACTAGACGTCAATTTGACGGCCTCATAGAGAAAAGAGGGCGTTGGAGCAATCTGCAGCATAATTCAGCCGCCCGCGAAAGATTTGAGAAGTGTACTGGCATTCACTGGGCAAGCCGGAATTGCGCTTTGGATGAGAGTACCGCCCCAGACTTATGGACGAAGGGTATCTTGGAGGAACCCAGGGCGAGGCAGTTGGAGTGTCACATGGCAGCCTCTCATGGGATGCTTCGTCTCTCGAGGGAGACGGAGTACCCGTCTGCAGAGGATTTGCTGGAGCTCCATCGAATCATGCTGGAAAGCAGTGATCTAAGTGCGGGAAAATATCGCCAGTACGAAATGAAATCTTTAGTTGAGGGCCATGAGCCCGCCGAGGCAGAGCTCGTACCTCTTCTGGTTGAGAATTCATTAGACTGGTTCAGGTCTGATGGTTTCAACCAAATGCACGAAGTGGAGAAGGCAGCCTTGATGCTGATTAAGCTGATCGATATTGAACCGTTTGACAATGGAAATGGGAGAACACTGCGACTCTTTTCAAATTTCTTTCTTCTAAAGGCAGGATATCCACCTGCAATTATTGATCCTTGCAAAGGCAGCCAGTATGCGATTGCTATCGAGAACTCACTCCGATTTAATACCCAACCTCTCATTGATCTTCTGGCGGAGTCGGCCGACCAGAGTCTCCTCTACTGTCTGGATGAGCCGAGTTCGCCTCCAGGCCTGACCGTGTTGCAGTGAAGTGTGCATGCAGCTCATTCAGACAGACTCCAAACCCAAGTTGTTGACTCATTTCAAACCATGCTCTGTTTTCTTTCTTGTTTGCTGGATTGTTCTCTCTGGCAGCTTGTTCGGGCAAAGCCGACCCTCGCCGACTGATGACGACAACCAGTTTTGGGGTGGCATGCAAATGGGCTTGCCGCTAAGAAAAAAAATCGATCTGGTACTTAGCGGTTCTGTTCGCCAAGGAAGGGATTTCAGTCACTTGGTTCAAGAACAAGGCGGAGCTGCCGTGATGTTTAAGTGGGGGCAGTTCATGAGTGTTTCTCCCACGTACCAGTTCCTCGCCACTCAGCCCTATCCTCAGATTCATGGGCGGGAAAATAGGCTTTCATTAAATGTCGCTTTCAGTCACCGATGGGAACGTGCCACAATAATTGACATCAACCTGATTGAAGAACGGTGGCGACGACTTCTAGGCAATTCGAACCGTTATCGAAACCGGTTACAACTAGAGTGGCCGATGAAGCTCGTTGATTTCCAATTTCGAGGCTTCGTCGCAAACGAGATCTTTTATGACTGGAGTGTGCGAGCCTGGAACCGAAACCGTTTTTTCGCGGGCATCAGCCGTAGTCTCAATACCAAGCTTACCTTAGACCTTTTCTACATGAAACAGAATGCAAGACATCTCCTGCCACGCGACTTAAACGTAGTTGGCGCGACATTCCGAGTGAAGTTGAAAAGCCCATTTCATCATTTCCAGGAGTAATCGAAAGCGGCTCCTCTGAAAATGACGTTCCCCCTCCTTGCACAAGGAGGGGGTCAGGGGGAGGTTTG